>NZ_SJFM01000069.1:0-5260 GCF_029478545.1 Vibrio sp. 1180_3 | reverse complement strand
CGGGTATAACAAACAATTTAAGAGGGATTCCCAACGCTTGGCATTTTGCTTCTACTTCAATTTTAGTGTTTACGGTACAATGCGTTAGGTACGGTGGTAGCGTTGCTCACCCCTTAATTGGGCGTTATGCGTAAAAGAGGAGTTTTAGTTTGGGTGCATGGAGTGAAGACAATTTTGGCAATGATAGTGCCAGTGATTGGATATGGGAGTTGGAGAAATCAAAAGGGGTGAATACTCTAATGTCACCGATACAATCGGTGATAAATGAGAATGAGTACTTGGAAGTAGATATTTGCTCTGAAGCTTTAGCCGCTTCAGAAGTCATTGCAGCGGCGATAACAAACGATCACACTTTGTTGCCAGATGAAGCCCGAAATTGGCTCAATCGTAAGCAAGGTTGGCTAATTGGTCGTAGGCCTCAAGTAACAGCAGAGCATGCGAAGCAAGCACTAAGAGCAGTTCAAAAAATACTTTCAAACTCTGAGCTTCAAGAACTCTGGGAAGAGGGTGGAGTTAATGAAAGCTGGAGATCAATACAAGATAATCTCATTGCCAAGTTAGAAAACGCATAACAAAGCGTTTAAGACAGATTCGCAACGCTCGGCATTTTCGGTTTACTTTGAATTTTGTGTTTACGGCACAATAGTTTAAGTTTGGTGGTCTGCGTTGCTCACTACTTAACGCGGCGTTATGCTCTAGGAGAAAATTTTGCTCGATTTGCTTAAAAAAGTAGTTCTAATTAACCTTTCAGCAGCTCTTGTTGTGATAGCTCTATCCCAGTTTGTGCCATTCTTTGCTACTACTCAATTGGTCGATTTCCTTTTCTTTGTTGTAATCGTCATATGGTTTTTGGCGAAACTAATGTGGGAAGGCGGTATCCACAGTAAGACAACTCGGTTAGACGATCCTAGAACAGATAAAGTTTACAAAATGGTAAAAGGGCATGATTTCGAAAAAGATCAACGCGAGCATTATCGAATGAACTACCAGACAGGTCTGGTTTTCTTCATAGCCGGTCTACCTGCGTTTATTGCTTGTTTAGTCCTCCAATTTCTTTGAGTACGAGCATAACAAGCAATTTAAGAGGGATTCACAACGCTTGGCACTTTTGCTTCTACTTCAAATTTAGTGTTTACGGTACAATGCGTTAGGTTAGGTGGTGGCGTTGTTCACCCCTTAATTGGGCGTTATGAGTATCCGCTAGTTTTCAATATGGAGGTTGTTTTGTTTAAGCTATATTACTACCCAAACAATGCGAGTCTAGCTCCGCATTTTCTACTTCATCATGTTGGCGCTGAATATGAACTCTTACTGGTTGATAAGAAGTCAAATTCGCAAAAATCAGCTGAGTATTTAAAGCTTAATCCAGCTGGTCGTATTCCTACTCTTGTGTATAACGAACAGGCTATTTTTGAGAGCCCAGCAATCTGTATTCATATTTGTGAATTACACCCTGAACAAGGGCTAATTCCGGTTATTGGTGACTCTGCGCGTCCGCTGTTCTTTCAATGGTTAGCTTTTCTAAACAACACGCTTCAAGCTGAGTTAATGGTTCGTTATTATCCGCATCGTCATACAAATGATGAATCAACGATCCCAAATGTCGTAGCGGCTCAAGATGAGCGTATAGCTGAAGCTTTGTTGATCATAAATGATCAGCTAGAGCATAATGATTACCTACTAGGTGACACTCTGTCTGCGTGTGACTACTTCTTGTTCATGTTGGCTGAGTGGTCGTTACCAATTCAGAGATCGCCTTTGACATTCAAACACTTGGCGAGCTATTTGAATCGCCTGTCGGATCATCCAACAGTGAAAGCTGTTTGTGACATTGAAGGTATAGATCTCACACCATTTAAGTGATACTCATAACAAAGCGTTCAAGACGGACTCCCAACGCATGGCGTTTTCGGTTTACTTTGGTTTAAGTGTTTATATCACAATGGTTTAGGTAAGGTGGTTAGCGTTGCTCGCCACTTAACGCGGCGTTATGTTTCTAGTTGCACATTATCTAAAATTCAATAGAATATCGTTCTTTAAATTGTTGATAAGTTAATATGTTAAATCGTTATTTATTTGCAGCGTTGGTTCTTATTGCTCTGTGCGTTCTATCACTAATCGCTTGGCTATCTACTGGCACTGGTTTTTTCGTTGGAAGTCTTGTGCCTGAACTAATGGGTGTTTGTATTGAGTTACTTATTATCCTATTTGTTTTTGATGTATGGCAAAAAGCTGATGAGCAAAAAAAGAAGATAAAAGTTGAGCGCCGACTAAGAGAATTTTTGATCTTTTTCTTAAAACATTCATTTTCTACTTTCCCACCTTCCTGTCAGCCCGGTAGATTCTACGGTAGTGATCATGAACAAAATCAAAAGGCGTTAAGTAACCTAATTGAGCACATAGAGCAGAATGGTTTGGATGAAGCAGTAGTATTATCAGTACAATCATACTGTTTGAAGGAAAGGGAGATTTTCAATAACCTCATCCCTGTATCTTCAGATTTAGAAAATGATCATTTTAAGTCTTGGGTTAGAATTGCATACTTCATGAATGCCATCGTAACTAATAGTGAGAAAACTAGCTACTCAGTTATTAAGATCCTGCAAAACATACAGAGGTTTGACAAAGTTTCTCACGACAAAAACCTCTATGTTGGTGCAGAAAAAGAGTATTAAAGAAATAGAAACATAACAAACAATTCAAGTGGATTCTCAACGCGTGGCAGTTTTACTATGCGTTGAGTAAAGTGTTTTACGGTGCAATGCGGCGGCTTGGTCAGTGCGTTGTTCACCACTTAATTGGGCGTTATGTGGTGGCGTACACCAGTGGTATTTGGACGTACCAAAATTAAGGGTATATTGATCGGATTAACCATAGTGTTATTTTGTTAGTTTCATTATTAACTACGAGGTCTTCATTATGTCAGATGACTGGATTTGGCAGTTGTTGCATGTGTTAAAGCTTTTGTTAGGTACTGGGCCGTTGTTGCTTATACTCATGATATTGATCCCATTTGCATTTCTTCCATCAATTATCGCGTTAAAGAAAAATCATCCTTATAAGATTCCTATCGCCTTGGTAAATGTTTTAGGTGTTTTATTGTGGTGGGCAGGATGGTTAATTGCTTTGATTTGGTGTTTTATTGTCCCAGAAAATAAAGCTGCGAGTATAGCTAACGTTGTAGATGAGCTTGATAAGCTCCACTCTTCGAAAGAGAGATGTACTATTTCTGAGAATGAATTCAAGGTCAAATAGAAGGAACTAATGCCGCTGTAAAGAACCACATAACAAAAAATTTAAGAGTGATTCACAACGCTCGGCGCTCTCATTTCAAGTCAGTTTAGTGATTATGGCACAATGGTTTAGCTAAGGTGTTAGCGTTGTTCACACCTTAATTTGGCGTTATGCAAATGGAGTAAAAATGAGAATTTTTGAAGCCGATAGCTCTATGAAAGACGCTGTTGGTCAATTCTATAAAGAGCAGGGCTATCATAGCGCTTGGTCTAATACTGAAAGAGCATTTATCTGCCTCAACGATGGTGCGATTATCGGCTCAGTGAAAGTTGAGCTTATCAATGGCGTGACGATACTCAGGGGCATGTACATTGCGAGTGAGTTTCAAGGTCAAGGCTTAGGGCTTCAATTTCTTAAGCATATTGAGCCTGTTTTAAATTTGCGTACCGCCTATTGTATGCCACTTGCTCATGTAACAGATTTCTACAAGCATATTGGCTTCAATGAAGTTGAAGAAAGTCAGTATCCGGAGTTTCTACAACAACGTTGTGAGAAGTATCGTGAAATGGGGTATTCGATTACAACGATGCGTCGTGAAAAATTTGCATAACAAAGCATTTAAGAGTGATTCGCAACGCTTGGCAGTTTCGCTTCGCTCAAGTATAGCCAAGCGTCACTCACACCTTAATGCGGCGTTATACCACCAACCGTTCAAGGAAGATATAATGAAACTTACAATTACAACTGAAGGTGTAATTACTACGACAGTATTTCATGAAAGTGAATTTGATGATGAATTTGGAGCTCCAAGTGATCACTATCGCGAGGGTAGTGTTAGTGATAGCTTAACAATGCTCACATTAGTTGATGAAGTGGGATGTTCTTTAGGTTTCTGTTGCTTTCATATTGATTACACAAATGACTATAGAGACCCAAACTTAACGTACGTAGTCTTTGGGATACACTATATCTTTATCCGGGACAGGTATCGTGGTTTGAGATTAACAGTTCCTTTTACTGACTACATCATGAAACAAATCATGTTGAATCCGAACTTTACTCACTATGTTGATGCATCTCTATATCAACTAGTCAGTGCCTCTATAGGCTCTAGAATTACGGATAAATTGGATGAATGTGGCAAAAGTAGACTACCTTAGCAGTTGGTATAACAATCTGTTTAAGAGTGATTCGCAACGCTTGGCATTTTTGCTATGCGTTGCGTTTTGTGTTTAAGGTGGTTTGCGGAAGCTTAGGTATTGCGTTGCTCACACCTTAACAGGGCGTTATATGCAATCGCACAAATATTTATATCGCCACGGTACCGTGTTTTGTATAATGGTTCTTTTTAAACTAACAGGGTCCCTTAGATGGAAGATCTAAAAGAACAAACAAGTGATGTAAGTGAGTCAAAAGCTAAAGGTAGCGGCTTAAATCTAAATCAGGTAAACACATCATTAACGATAGTAATCAAACTCGTAGTAATCGGGGTGTTGCTTGCCTCTTTCTCCGCCGGTAAGTCGGTGTACCAGCAATACGCTCATTATGGTCCAAGTTGTGCGGAGCAAGTATCTGGCTTTCAGTTTTGGATTGATAATGGTAAAAAAGTTAAAGGAAAAATCGTATCGGTTCATCAGTCTCGACTACAAACAGAAAATGGTTCCACTCAGTGCTTTGGTCAGTTCTTGACTGAAAGTGGTGAATATAAAGAGTGGAAAGGTTCAATTAGTGAGCTGATGAATAAGGAAGTTGTTGGTTGGGCAAAAGTAACTAACTAATTTGCATATAACAATCTGTTTAAGAGTGATTCGCAACGCTTGGCATTTTTGCTATGCGTTGCGTTTTGTGTTTAAGGTGGTGTGCGGGAGCTTCGGTATTGCGTTGCTCACACCTTAACAGGGCGTTAGGCTATTCAGAGGATACGATGACAGATTTAAAAAATAATGAGCAATATTTCGACGTTTCTTTTGAGAAGCTTTCCTCACCTGATGAGAAATATAGCGACGTCGAGTTTGAAGATTGCCAA
>NZ_SJFM01000068.1:0-5565 GCF_029478545.1 Vibrio sp. 1180_3 | reverse complement strand
CCTTAAAAACGATCAATCTCAGGTTGTTCAATAATCCATTTCGACCAAGCCAACTTGCCGAAAACATGGAACGAATTCTCAATGAAATCGTAGAATTAACCTTAAAAACTCATCCAACACATAACGCTGCGTTAAGTGGTGAGCAACGCGACCACAATCCTAAACCATTGTGCCTTAAACACAAAACTCAACCTAGAGCCGAAACTCCCAAGCGTTGGGAATCCGTCTTAAACGCCTAGTTAGCTGCTGCACTTTCGCTAGCAAATTACACCAAAATGCCTATTTTTAAACACATTATTGCTTTCAAACGGCAAAGTAAAACGGACAGCTGTAAAATTAAAACTTAATCCACGAAATGTGCTTGGCAAAGAAGAAATGACCGAGAAAATCACCATTTCTGAGTTCGGTAATTTGCAAAGAATTCTGTCGTAAAAACTAACTACAAAGCACACAAAACAAATTTAGGCATTCATGAATTTCGACAACAAAGAAACCGCGCCAACGAACTTAACAAACACAACACTTCCCGTAAGCAGACTTCGTTAAGTTCAAACACTTCCCGAAAAGTGCCACTGGCGAGATAGTTGAGAAGCTGAAATTTGTCCGGTGTGTAGCTAGAAAACCCAAAGCCTTTCCACCCTAAATTCACCGTTTTTCTTAACCCCAGCTAACGCCCAATTAAGTGGTGAACAACGCACTGACCAAGCCGCTGCATTGCACCGTAAAACACTTTACCTAACGCATAGTAAAACTGCCACGCGTTGAGAATCCACTTGAATTGCTTGTTATGTGAATTTTACCGTGAATTCAAAGTAAACCACCGTAGAAATGAAGAGATTTGAATAAGTTACGTACAAAAACGATGCTTACCAAAACCTAAATTTCACAGCGATCTGAGCCAAAGAGAGCCACTTGCAGAATCAACAACAAAGAAAGCGCCCTTTCAGCAACCGCTAAATTTTTTGCGTCACCAGATTTTCAGAGCTGAATGTCAGCAAGTGAATCAGTCAAAAAGACATTTCAATTAAAGCGATTTGAAACTGATGAAACTCAACACAAACCAGACCCAAAACTTAATTGAGGCAACCCAAGAAACTTAAAAACGATCAATCTCAGGTTGTTCAAGAATTCATTTCGACCAAGCCAACTTGCCGAAAACACGGAACAAATTCTCAATGAAATCGTAGATTTAACCCTAAAAACTCATCAAACACATAACGCTGCGTTAAGTGGTGAGCAACGCGACCACAATCCTAAACCATTGTGCCTTAAACACAAAACTCAACCTAGAATCGAAACTCCCAAGCGTTGGGAATCCGTCTTAAACGCCTAGTTAGCTGCTGCACTTTCGCTAGCGAATTACGCCAAAATGCCTAATTTGAAACACATTATTGCTTTCAAATGACAAAGTAAAACGGACAGCTGTGAAATTAAAACCCAATCCACGAAATGCGCCTGGCAAAGAAGAAATGGCCGAGTTAATCACCATTCTTGAGCATGGTAATTTGCAAAGAATTCTATCGAAAAAGCCAACGACAAAGCACACGAAATGAATTTAGGCATTCATGAATTTCAACAACAAAGAAGCCACGCCAATGAACTTAACAAACACAACATTTCCCGTAAGCAGACTTCGTTAAGTTCAACCACTTCCCGAAAAGTGCCACTGGCGAGATAGTTGAGAAGCTGAGATTTGTCCGGTGTGTAGCTAGAAAACCGAAAGCCTTTCCACCCTAAATTCACCGTTTTTCTTAACCCCAGCTAACGCCCTGCTAAGGGGTGAACAACGCAATACCTAAGCCGCTGCATACCACCTTAATCACTAAAATCAACGCATAGTAAAAATGCCACGCGTTGTGAATCCCTCTTGAGCAGTTTGTTAGTTGCACAATGCACACTGAATTTTTTCTTTATTTTCAGTGATATATTCTATGTCATTTAGATAAGCTTGAAGATGACCTTGCTCTATATTTTCAGCAAAGGATTCATTACCATTTTGGGCTTCACTATGCATGAAGGTTACTAAAGCCTGTAATCGCTTAACCATAGCATCGGCTAATTGTTCTCTTTCTGATTCAGTTGCACCGTAACTGTCACAGAACAACTTGACTCTAGCCACCTGCTCTAAAATTGTCCCTAGCTTATCATTGCTGTCCGTTTTGAATGGAGACCAACAATAAACTGAGTATGCTAAATCCCATATTCTTGGTGCAGGGTGCGCTGTGTCGAAGTCAAACACACCGACAACTGTATTTTCTAATAGGGCGACATTGTAAGGGGTAAAGTCACCATGACAAATAACCTCAAATGGCTCTCTTGGCTCTAACATCCATCGGTGTACTTTGACATTAAGTTGCTCCAATAGTGGAACAGTTAAGTCATGTATTTTACGTAGTAATTTACCCGCTGAAATGAGTGCTTCATTTGTTGCGATTGCGCCAACTAACGGATAATTGTAGGTATCACCTGTTACAAAACTTAGGATTTCTTGGTCTTGATTTACACCAAGAAATTTTGGACTTTCATCTACCTTTGCTTGCTCAAGGTGTTTCAAAATTAGATGAATTGTAGAGCTCCATGACTGAAGAGGTCGATAGACGACTTCACCATCTCGATATATTGCAGATTCTCTTCCGCCTGATAATTCTTCCACGATACCTCCCTGTGCAACTAACGCCCTGTTAAGGTGTGAGCAACGCAATACCGATGTTTCCGCATACGACCTTAAACACTAAACGCAACGCATAGCAAAAATGCCAAGCGTTGCGAATCACTCTTAAACAGTTTGTTAAGTTTCTATGTATTGCGTTTTTCCGTTTTATAAAACAAATGATCTTTATCGAGAAAAACTATATAAAAAGTATTCGTACAATATTTTACTTTCTTTCCCGATTTAGTAGTAAATTCGGTATCTTCAAATTCTGACGGGATTACAAATCCCGCTAGGCGTACTTTACCAGCCAACCGAAATCTCCCCCAAGAAACTTCGTGAGGAACGTTCACAGGGTGCTTAAATTCTGATTTTTCTTTAGGAAATCGACCATAAATAGTTAAGCGCCCCTCATTAATCCAATGAGAAAGAGGATAAGTACTATAGTCCTTAAGATTTGATAGCAACTTTTCCAAGGAAGCATCTTTTTTGCCATCTTGATTCCATTCAGCTATGGATTGAGCTCCATCTTGTAACTCGTTTAGATAAGAAAAATTAAATCGCGACCTTGCGGCTAAGTCCGTACTTTCCAAATCGGGAAGTGAAGCATCCGCTACAAATGAGACTTTCTTTTTATTTGTTCTTTTATTCTTTCTCACCATAATTACAGTTCCTTTCCACCTAGAAATATAGGTGGAACCCCTCCAATTTTGCCCTCTTTATAAACAGGACTAATTGGTCTTCCATTTCTTAAGATACTACCTTTTATTTCGTCTAAGCGATAACAATAACTTTCATTATCGTCCTTGTTGACCAGAACACTTCTATAACGACCTAAAGTATCTATAATTTCTGTATTATGGGCTGTAAAAATAAACTGTGCGTGCTTTTTGTTAATATTAAAATCGAGAAACAAGTTAACGATCATAGGCAATACATTCGCATGTAAGTGCACATCAAATTCATCAAATGCCAGAACACCGCCACTATTGAGAACAAAATGATAAACAATCATCTTTTTGTAGAGTTCTTTCGTACCACTAGACTCATCCTTAAATGGCATAAAGAACTCTTTACCTTCATTTTCATGGACAAATAGAGGGAAATATACTTTCTCTCCATCTTCGTTCAGGCGATCTTTAATTACGATATCTTTAATGCCTGAGTCAGCCGATTTTATAATGCCTTTAATGAACTCGAATAATTCTTCAGACTCTTTGTATCTTTTAGTCGTGCCTTCTACACCAAGACTAAAATCATTGTATCCGTTATAGTCTACATTTGATAACAACTTCACAAACTCAAAGTTTAGAATATCAAGCTCATGCATTTTATTATTAAATTTAAACTTATCCACAATAGAAATTATTGACTGATCATCTCTAAGCTTGATATTTTTTAGCTCATCAAAGTCTTTTATACACTCAATAGTTCCATGTTCATTTCTTTCTATAAGAACTACATCTCTTTTTTTGTTTCTAATTATTGTTTCTTTTATTATATTGTTCTTCTTTATCTCTAGTTCATAGATGTATGTAATATCATCGATCAAAAATTCGATATCAAATTCAGTTACATCGTCACTATCGAAAAAACTTTTATAGGGCAGAGAGTCCCCAGTCTTTTTCTCAACACCATAGTATGAAAATTTATCTAGACAAAAAGCAAAAAAAAAGTTGATCACTTTTATCACATTGGTTTTGCCTGAGCCATTGCTACCTTTAATACCAATCACTGTACCTGTAGACAGTCCTTTACTTATGGTTTCAGGTACATTTTTGTCAAATTCAAAGCTAACTTCTGAGTACTCTTTGAAACTATAGAAATTACTGAAGCCAAGTCTTTTAATCATTAGTATTCTCTCATTGCATACGTTGCCCGCAGTATAACTCATACTAATGACATTATCGACCAAATTTGTCACAAATGTAGATTTGGAAACTTAACGCCGTATTAAGTGGTGAGCAACGCCAACCACCCTACCTGAACCTTTTTGACATAAACACTTAAACTGAAGTAAGCCGAAAACGCCAAGCGTTGGGAATCCGTCTTAAATACTTTGTTAGTTGCCCTCGCCCAACTCCAGTGCTAACATTTGTACACACGTCAATTTAGGAGTTACTCATGGACACTAGAATTCAATTTCGTGTTGATGACGAAGTTAAACGCTTAGCTCAGCAAATGGCTGAGAGCCAAGGTCGCACACTTAGCGATGCTTGCCGTGAGCTTACCGAGCAAATGGCTGAGCAACAACGAAAAGCATTATCTCACGACGCTTGGTTAACTGAACAAGTAAACCTAGCATTTGAGAAGTTTGACTCAGGAAAAGCTTCATTTATTGATCATGACTCAGCAAAAGCACGAATGGCTGAACGAAAAGCTAAGATTCGTAGCCGGGGTCAACAATGATTTTATGGGAAGAAGAATCGTTAAATGATCGTGAGAAGATCTTTGAGTTTCTTTATGACTTCAACCCCGACGCGGCAGACAAAACTGACGAAATCATTGAAGCTAAAGTAGATAATTTACTTGAACAACCACTGATGGGTGTTCAACGTGATGGTATTCGAGGACGATTACTAATTATCCCCGAAATCTCAATGATCGTTTCCTACTGGGTTGACGGCTCTGCAATTCGTGTAATGCGAGTCCTACACCAGAAGCAAAAATTCCCTACCGACTGATAGTAGTCGGAGGGCAAACTAACGCCGCATTAAGTGGTGAGCGACGCTAAGCACCTATGCCTCGACAAACCACTTAAAATGCAAAAACTGAATTTACACTAAAACCGCCAAGCGTTGCGAATCCGTCTTAAATGCTTTGTTATGCAAATTCAATAAGATAAACCAGAAGTTACACCAAATTTGATTAAGAAAACAATCAAAATATTGGTTAAGTGAATCAAGAATCAGCCA
>NZ_SJFM01000067.1:0-5602 GCF_029478545.1 Vibrio sp. 1180_3 | reverse complement strand
ACCCGCTAAACTGACAACGCCCCAACGCTAAAACTGATTGAGGCAAACCAAGAAACTTGCCTGTTTTACGGTTTGAGTTAACCAAGAATTTGAGGGTAAAAATGCTCATTTGCCGACAATACAAAACAAATGGCCGGAGAAATCCCAAAAGATTGAACCCCTAAATTTACCTGAGTTGCATAACGCCCAATTAAGTGGTGAACAACGCACTGACCAAGCCGCTGCATTGCACCGTAAAGCACTTTACCTGACGCATAGTAAAACTGCCACGCGTTGAGAATCAACTTGAATTGCTTGTTATGTGAATTTTACCGTGAATTCAAAGTAAACCACCGTAGAAATGAAGAGATTTGAATAAGTTACGTACAAAAATGATGCTGACCAAAACCTAAATTTCACAGCGATCTTAGCCAAAGAGAGCCACTTGCAGAATCAACAACAAAGAAAGCGCCCTTTCAGCAACCGCTAAATTTTTTGCGTCACCAGATTTTCAGAACTGAATGTCAGCAAGCAAATCAGTCAAAAATGCATTTCAATTAAAGCGATTTGAAACTGACTAAACTCAACACAAACCAGATCCAAAACGCAATTGAGGCAACCCAAGAACCTTGAAAACCATCAAACTCAGGTTGTTCAAGAATCCATTTCGACCAAGCCAACTTGCCGAAAACACGGAACGAATTTTCAATGAAATCGTAGAATTAACCTCAAAAACTCATCAAACACATAACGCCGCATTAAGTGGTGAGCGACGCTAAACACTAATGCCTCGGCAAACCACTTGAAACACAAAAACTGAATTTACACTAAAAACACCAAGCGTTGCGAATCCGTCTTAAATGCTTTGTTATGCAAATTCAATAAGATAAACATAAAGTTACACTAAATTTGATTAAGAAAACAATCAAATTATTGGTTAAGTGAGCCAAGAATCAACCCAAGCCTGAACCGTAATAAATAAGCCACCAAAACAAAGTCCACCTTTCAGCAACAAACCAAGCTTTTGAATGAGACAAACTCACCGAGCAAGACTTTTAGCAAATGCGAAATGATCGATTAACTTGCCATTTCCACACTTTGCACCTGCAAAACTGACAACGCGCCAACGCTAAAACCAATTGAGGCAAACAAAGAAATTTGCCTATTTTACGGTTTGAGTTAACCAAGAATTTGAGGGTAAAAATGCTCATTTGCCGACAACACAAAACGAATAGCCGGAGAAATCCCAAAAGACTGAACCCTACATTTACCTGAGTTGCATAACGCCCGCTTAAGTGGTGAGCAACGCAATGTGATGTTTCCGCACACCACCTAAATCACTAAAATCAACGCATGGTGAAAATGCCACGCGTTGCGAATCCGTCTTAAAGCGTTTGTTAGGCTAACGTACTAAAAGATGACTTCTGGGTGTCGTAAACCAATACCTGCTTGAATGCCAATGTTGGTATTGTACCTATAACAGCGCCTTCAATTTGGGCAATAAACTTACGCGTAGAGTCCATTTGATGCCACAACTGTCGAATAGATTGAGCAGATTTAAAGCTGCCACCTAACTTTGATATATCAACTTCAATCCAAACCGCGCTTTTCCATTCTGTTCGACAGGGAACAAACGTAGCCCAATCTGTCGCATCAGCGTCAAAATCACGAAAATCAAAAACACTGATACCACCGAGTGATCGTACAAATGGAAAGTGCTTTTCACCTAACCTTGTTCCCCAACGCTCGCTATCAGGAATGTCAGGATTAGCTTTAATACAACCATCACCAACTATCAGCGCATAACGCTCTAAGCTAGTTGTATGCCAAACACTACCAAACAATTCCGACGGAAATTCCATACTTCAAATAGTCTCTTATGCTTACTGATATTGAGAGTTTGCCTAACGCTGCGTTAAGTGGTGAGCAACGCGACCACAACCCTAAACCATTGCGCCTTAAACACAAAACTCAACCTAGAACCGAAACTCCCAAGCGTTGGGAATCCGTCTTAAACGCCTAGTTAGCTGCTGCACTTTCGCCAGCGAATTACGACAAAATACCTAATTTGAAACACATTATTGCTTTCAAACGGCAAAGTAAAACGGACAGCTGTGAAATTAAAACCCAATCCACGAAATGCGCTTGGCAAAGAAGAAATGACCGAGGAAATCCCCATTCCTGAGCATGGTAATTTGCAAAGAATTCTATCGAAAAAGCCAACGACAGAGCACACGAAATGAATTTAGGCATTCATGAATTTCAACAACAAAAAAACCGCGCCAACGAACTTAACAAACGCAACACTTCCCGTAAGCAGACTTCGTTAAGTTCAAACACTTCCCGAAAAGTGCCACTGGCGAGATAGTTGAGAAACTGAGATTTGTCCGGTGTGTAGCTAGAAAACCAAAGCCTTTCCACCCTAAATTCACCGTTTTTCTTAACCCCAGCTAACGCCCAATTAAGGGGTGAGCAACGCTACCACCCAACCTAACGCATTGTACCGTAACCACTAAAGTTGAAGTAGAAGCAAAAATGCCAAGCGTTGGGAATCCCTCTTAAATTGTTTGTTATGAGCGAGGTTAAGACTGCGCTTTAACGTACTTTTTAACCTTTTTCATAGCCATTTGACGCTTAAGTGGAGAAAGGTAATCAATAAACAAGTTACCCGATAAATGATCGATTTCGTGCTGCATTACGATTGCTAAAAATTCATCACTTTCAATGGTAATTGGCTTACCTTCGCGATCTAAAGCAGACACGACAACTGAAGTAAAACGCTCTACGTCTGCATAGTAGTCAGGAACTGATAAACAACCTTCTTGACCCAATGCTTTATCTGAACCACTAATCACTTCCGGATTGACCAGAATTAACGGTTCATCTCGACTTTCTGATAGATCGATAATAACAACCGCCTCTTTACGACCTACTTGAGTTGACGCCAAACCGATACCATTGTCGGTCGCATATAATGTATCCAACATATCGTCAATCAATGTTTGTACTGTCGATATGTCCTGCACCTTTACAGCTTTAATCTTAAGCCTTGGATCTGGTGCAGTTAGAATGTCTAAAACTGCCATATTTACCTTTCAATTCTTGGAAGCTCATAACGCCCAATTAAGGGGTGAGCAACGCTACCACCCAAACCTAAAGCATTGTGCCATAAACACTAAACTTGAAGTAGAAGCAAAAATACCAAGCGTTGGGAATCCCTCTTAAATTGTTTGTTATGTGCCGTGGTTAGTGTTTTTCACAATCCTTTTTGTCTTTGAACAGATTAGTTAGTGCCGTTGCTTCTGTTCTTTCTAGGTCTTGATAAGCATCGAAAACGTCACCATTTTTGTACCCAAGAAAGCACAGCCCACCTTGAATAATTAGGGTAAAAAATGATACAACTAGAATCAGAAATGGAATGACACCAAACATATCAAGAGACAGTAAAAGTGAAGACAATGCTATAGCCACCACTGAAATCACCACTTTAACCTTGTTGCTAAAAAACATAACACCCTCTAAAATATGAAATTTTAGCCATTCTATAAGTTAATGGTTGCACATAATGTTTGTCGCTTCACATGAAAGGCACATAACGCCCAATTAAGGGGTGAGCAACGCTACCACCAAAACCTAAAGCATTGTGCCGTAAACACTTAATTTGAAGTAGAACCCAAAATGCCAAGCGTTGGGAATCCCTCTTAAATTGTTTGTTATGCCACGGCTCAAAGCTTTTCACTGAACTCGCCACATTGATTACATTTATAGCCTTGTTTGTAGAAAAATAGTGGGAAACCTAACAATATGAAAACTAGAAATGCAGGACGCTTGCCCTGTGTGTGAGCAGTTATCTCACTACTACCACAATGGGGACAAATATCTTGTTGCTCTCCCTCAGTTTCAGAGTGCTTTTCAAGACTTTCAGAAAAATCACTAGTCAGGATTTCAGTAGCTTCTTCAAAGTCTTTTTCTAAAACCATCAAGCGCACGCCTCCAATAGCATTTGAATATAACCATTGTGTATTCACCGTATGCTCATCTGCAATGAAGCTTTCGATGCCAGCACTTTCAAGGTTAGCTCTCGCTATATGAGCTTCATGAGGAAAAGAAAACCTTGCTACTACAATCATGAATTTCTCCTTGTGGCATAACGCCCAATTAAGTGGTGAACAACGCACTGGCCAAGCCGCTGCATTACACCGTAAACACTTTACCTAACGCATAGTAAAACTGCCACGCGTTGAGAATCCACTTGAATTGTTTGTTATGTGAATTTTACCGTGAATTCAAAGTAAATCACCGTAGAAATGAAGAAATTTTAATAAGTTACGTGCAAAACGATGCTTACCAAAACCTAAATTTCACAGCGATCTTAGCCAAAGAGAGCCACGCAGAATCAACAACAAAGAAAGCGCCCTTTCAGCAACCGCTAAATTTTTTGCTTTACCAAACTTCCAGAGCTGAATGTCAGCAAGCAAATCAGTCAAAAAGACATTTCAATTGAAGCGATTTGAAACCACCGAAACCCAACACAAACCAGATCCAAAACTCAATTGAGGCAGCCCAAGAACCTTAAAAACGATCAATCTCAGGTTGTTCAAGAATCCATTTCGACCAAGCCAACTTGCCGAAAACACGGAACGAATTCTCAATGAAATCGTAGCTTTGACCTCAAAAACTCATCAAACACATAACGCCCAATTAAGTGGTGAACAACGCACTGGCCAAGCCGCTGCATTGCACCGTAAAACACTTTACCTAACGCATAGTAAAACTGCCACGCGTTGAGAATCCACTTGAATTGCTTGTTATGTGAATTTTACCGTGAATTCAAAGTAAACCACCGTAGAAAGGAAGAGATTTGAATAAGTTACGTACAAAAACGATGCTGACCAAAACCTAAATTTCACAGCGATCTGAGCCAAAGAAAGCCACTTGCAGAATCAACAACAAAGAAAGCGCCCTTTCAGCCACAACAAAACCTTTTGCTTCACCAGACTTTCAGAGCTGAACTTCAGCAAGAGAGTCAGTCAAAAAGACATTTCAATTAAAGCGATTTGAAACCGACGAATCTCAACACAAACCAGATCCAAAACTTAATTGAGGCAACCCAAGAACCTTGAAAACGATAAATCTCAGATTGTTCAAGAATCCATTTCGACCAAGCCAACTTGCCGAAAAAACGGAACGAATTCTCAATGAAATCGTAGAGTTAACCCTAAAAACTCATCAAACACATAACGCCGCGTTAAGTGGTGAGCAACGCGACCACAATCCTAAACCATTGTGCCTTAAACACAAAACTCAACCTAGAACCGAAACGCCCAAGCGTTGGGAATCCGTCTTAAACGCCTAGTTAGCTGCTGCACTTTCGCTAGCAAATTACGCCAAACTGCCTAATTTGAAACACATTATTGCTTTCAAACGGCAAAGTAAAACGGACAGCTGTAAAATTAAAACCCAATCCACGAAATGCGCTTGGCAAAGAAGAAATGGCCGAATAAATCACCATTCCTGAGCTCGGTAATTTGCAAAGAATTCTATCGAAAAAGCCAACGACAGAGCACACGAAACGAATTTAGGCATTCATGAATTTCAACACCAAAGAAACCGCGCCAATGAA
>NZ_SJFM01000066.1:0-5875 GCF_029478545.1 Vibrio sp. 1180_3 | reverse complement strand
GGGGTTTTTTGCGTTTAGGGCATTAAGCTATACTCGTTACCTCTTTTCCTACTAGCCTCTCTTCTCTTTATTGCTACAGCGACAGAAGTGCACAGCACTAAAAAATGAGTATGAAAAAGCCGATACATAATGTGATCGGCTTTTGCTATCGAGAGTTGGGTATTATAGAATTTGCTTAAGTACTTTATCTGCTTTAACTCTGGTGACTTTTCGTAATAGTTTTTGCACCGAATTAGGGTAATCCTCAATTTTTTCTAATTGCTTGTAAGTACAGACTAATTGAGTGTGCTTAAGGATATTTTCGATTTCACGATCAAATTTTTCAGTAAGATGATGGTAGTGATCTTGGATAAGAATCGCATTTTCTAGATCTAACTTCCAAGCCCTTGGATTTAAGTTATTGCCTGTAATTAGCATATAGCGTTTATCTACCCATATCCCTTTCAGGTGAAAGCTATTTTCATCATGCTTCCAAAGATGAATAGAAAGGTTTCGGCTAGCGATATTGGCTTCATTGGCTTTGGCAAAACGACGCAGATTTATTTCGTATAAATAAGGCAATCCACCAATAGTTTTAAAATCTTGCTCAGGAGAGATATAGAAGTCGTTGGCTGTTTTATCACCGACCACGATATGAACTTTTACTCCTCTTTTTAATGCTCTTTTGACTTCCTTAGCAACACTTTTGGGGAAATTAAAATATGGAGTACAGATAAAAACTTCATCTTTGGCTTGAGCTATCAATTGATTAATATGGTGATTGAGCTTATTTCTACGTTTGCCAATGCCAACCAATGGCGTTAAAGCAACTTGCTCTGCGCTTATCGTTTGTGTTTCAAATTCATAGTTTGCTAAAGCCAAAGTTGCGCGAAATTGACGGATGTCGGCTTTAATATCTTTTGTTTTTGGTTTTGATGTACAGGCTAAGTCATTGACAGCTGGATGGCTGATCATTGTTTGGTGAATGAATTTCACCATGGAGTCTGCCAGTGTTTCATTATCGATAGTATGGTAACGGTCGAATCGATAGCGCTCTTGCTGATGCAGATAAACGTTATTGAGACTAGCACCACTGTAAATTACTTGATCGTCAATGATGAAACCTTTGAGGTGTAAAACACCAAAAACCTCTCTACCTCTGACGGGGATGCCGTAAACTGGGATTGCATGCTCATGCTTTTGGGCCAACTCTTTGTACATTGAAGCATTCCCTTCAGATGCATCAGCGCCAATGAGGCCACGCTGAGCTCTGTGCCAATCAACGCAAATTACAATGTCTAAGCCTGGGTTTCTTTGCTTGGCTTGATAAAGTTCGTTGAAAACTTCTCTGCCTGCTTCGTCATCTTCTAAATAAAGAGCCACAAGATAAATCCGCTTACTTGCCTGACGGATCGACTCAATCAAGTGATTCTTAAATTCTTTGGCGGAAAATAAAACCTCAAATTGATCTGGCGATTGTGCAATAGTTGGCAGGTGTTCGAATGGATTTCTATGAGCAATCATATTGGATGATATACCTTACTTATTTGCAAAATTGCGAACTCTAGATAGTATCAAATTAGAGTGATGAATTGCTAGAGAAGCTGATTATTCTCACTAGCTTTTCCCATGTATCGCATAGGAATGAGATCTTTGCCACTACGTAAATAGCGCTCTAGAAGCTGCATGAGGCTTTGTGGTATTTCATTTGGCGCTAAAGTCCTAAAACCGTGTGCACAATAAAAACTTTCTAGATGGCTATAGGCAAAACAATAGTCTTGTGAGGTCAGAATGTGAGATTCACAATAGCCGAGCAACTGTGAGCCAACTCCTTGCCCTCTATGCACTGGAACAACAAGCATGCCAGTTAATAATCGATATTGTTCAATGCTTCTAAATCTAACCACAGTGCATATCGCGCCGTTGATAGTCCCCACAATACACAGCTCATCTTTCTTTGCTTTTGCTGAAGGATAGTGATCTTTATAGATCCGCTTGATCAAGGGGAGTTTGATTGGGGGAAGGACTTCAAAGTGTAGTTCAGTCATTTCTTTCTGCTTCATATAACTATCTGTTGTAGAATGAAGCGAGTTTAATTTATTCATAGAATGCCATGCAATTACATCCCAACGCTAATCTCAAAGACCACCATACTTTTGCTATTGAGCAGTCATGCCACTTCCTAGTTGAAATTGAATCAGTACAAGATTTGATTGAAGTTTATCAGAGCCCGCAATGGCACAATTTACCCAAACTTATACTCGGTAAGGGAAGTAATGTACTATTCACTAGTGAGTTTCAAGGTGTGGTATTAAGCAACCAAATTAAAGGGTTGCAGCATACACAGGATGAAAATTATCACTATTTACATATCTCTGGTGGGGAAGATTGGCCTTCACTTGTTGAGTGGACGGTGAAACAAAATATCGCAGGTCTTGAAAATTTAGCCTTGATACCCGGTTGCGCGGGCTCTGCCCCGATCCAAAATATCGGAGCTTATGGTGTAGAGTTCCAAGATGTTTGTCATTACGTTGATTATCTATGTTTAGAGTCATTTACCGTTAAACGTCTGACAGCCCAAGAGTGCTTGTTTGGTTATCGAGACTCTATTTTTAAACATCAGCTATATGGCAAAGCTATTGTGGTTGCGATTGGATTAATACTTCAGAAAAATTGGCAACCCACTCTGAATTATGGACCGTTACAGGATCTTAATGCCGAATCTTGCACATTGTTGGATATATATCAGTGTATATGTGCAACGCGCCAAGCTAAATTACCTGATCCCAGAATACTTGGTAATGCAGGCAGCTTTTTTAAGAATCCTGTTATTAGTCTAAGTCTATGGGAAGTATTATTACAGCGTTATCCTGATATAGTTTCTTACCCGGTTAATGGCGGTAGAAAAATTGCTGCGGGTTGGTTGATTGATCAGTGTGGGCTAAAAGGTATTCGTGTTGGAGGGGCTCAAGTGCATCCAAAACAAGCTCTTGTTATTGTCAACAGTGGTGATGCAACCGCGGAAGATGTTATTCAACTTGCTTCGAAAATTTGTAAGACGGTTTACAGTAAATATTCTATCTATTTAGAGCATGAAGTCCGATTTTTAGACAATAAGAAAGAAACAACGCTACAGCAAATTATGGGGAAGCAAGATTGAAAGATCATAGCGTTAAATTATCTTTGTTAAAACATTTAGCCAAGGGTGATTTCTGCTCAGGAGAGTCTTTAGGGGCTGAACTTGGCATCTCTCGTGCTGCTATTAGCAAGCACATGCAGGGCATTCAAGAATGGGGTATTGATGTTTTTCGTGTACAGGGGAAGGGGTATCAACTTGCTCAACCTCTGAGCTTACTTAACGAAGACGTCATTCAAGAAGCGGTCGATAACCCTGTAAAACTCCTTCCTATCATTGATTCGACTAACCAGTACTTACTCGAAAAAATTGATAGTTTGCCATCGGGGAGCGTGTGCTTAGCCGAGTATCAAGCTAATGGTCGTGGCCGTCGTGGTCGCCAATGGATCTCTCCTTTTGGTAGTAATCTTTATATTTCAATGTATTGGAGATTAGAGGCTGGAATGGCTGCAGCCATGGGACTTAGTTTGGTGGTTGGGGTTGCCATTGTTGAGGCTTTAGAACGCCTAGGGTTTGACGGAGTTAAGCTGAAATGGCCAAATGATCTCTATTTTCAAGATAGAAAGCTTGCTGGAATTTTGGTTGAATTGACAGGTCAGGCTGGAGCAGCAGCGCATTTAGTTATTGGCATGGGGATGAACATTTTTATGCCGGAAAATGAATCATCAATTGATCAACCTTGGGCTAGCCTGTCACAAGTCACCGATCGTGCCAATATTGATCGGAATCAGCTCACAATTGCGTTTATTCAATCTCTGGACCACGCTCTACGTGATTATGAAATGAACGGTATGAAAGATTTTGTGCCGCGCTGGAATCGTCTTGATAACTTCATCGGTCGTAAAGTTAAGTTGATCATCGGTCCGCGAGAAATCTATGGAACAGTGCATGGAATTAGTGAGCACGGTGCAGTTTTACTTCAAACTGAAAACGGCTTACAAAGCTATATTGGTGGTGAGATCTCATTACGTAAGGCTGAATAGATGTATCTGTAAATCCATTACTTTCGCAACAATATCTCTTCAACGGTATGATTTACCCCTTTGCGTAAAATAAGCTGGGCACGTTCTTTTGTCGGTAGAATATTGCTTTGCAGGTTTTTACCATTGATGGAATGCCAGATACTTTGTGCTTTTTCCCGCGCTTCTTGCTCTGATAGTTTTGTATAGTGACTGAAGTAAGAACCAGATTTTTTGAACGCACCATGACGAAATTTCATAAATCGTTCCACGTACCACTTTTCAATCTGTTCGCTATCAGCATCAACATAAAGAGAAAAGTCTAAGAAATCTGAAATAAACACGCGATGAGGGTCATGGGGATAATCCATACCACTCTGAAGGACATTCAAGCCTTCAATGATCAGAATGTCAGGCCTATCTACTACTTTTTCTTCACTTGTAATGTCATAAGTAAGATGTGAGTAGACTGGTGCTGAAACATGGCGCTTTCCTGCTTTAACATCCGAAACAAACTGCACAAGGCGTTTCATATCATAGGATTCAGGGAAGCCCTTTCGCTGCATTATTCCTTTTTCATTCAATACTTGATTAGGAAATAAAAAGCCGTCGGTGGTGATTAATTCTACTTTAGGGTGGTTTTCCCATCGTGAAAGTAGAGCTTTTAATAGGCGAGCAGTCGTACTTTTTCCTACAGCAACACTGCCAGCAATACCAATCACAAATGGTGGAGCAATGTCCGTGTTACCAATAAACTGGTGAAGAACCGTGTTTCGGCTCTGTCTTGCTACGACATATAGATTGAGTAAACGAGCCAAAGGTAGGTAGATTTCTTCGGTTTCTTTCATCGTCAGATTTTCATTAATCCCTTGCAGTTCCTTTAGATCGGCTTCAGATAAAGTCATCGGTACAGAGTTGCGTAACTCCGCCCATTGATGGCGATCAAAAGAGATGTAAGGACCCATAAAATACTCGGCAATGAAAATAAGAGAGAAATTAAGAGGATGAAACATACCTCAAGGTGAAAAGAATGCAAACTTCTAAAGTGAGAGAATTGAGCTAGAAAACGCAATTAGTCCGAAAAAGCAACGAATAAGCGAAAATTACAGAAAAATAGATTTTTTTTTAAATTTGGTCTTGCAAGCTAGAACATCATTCAATAGAATGCGCCCCACTTATGCCGACTTAGCTCAGTAGGTAGAGCAACTGACTTGTAATCAGTAGGTCACCAGTTCGATTCCGGTAGTCGGCACCATTCTTCCTTATTTGAGGAGGAGTGGCGAAAAATTTGGAGGGGTTCCCGAGTGGCCAAAGGGAGCAGACTGTAAATCTGCCGGCACTGCCTTCGATGGTTCGAATCCGTCCCCCTCCACCATATTCTTAAGGAAATAGCTCTCAGAGTTACGTGTGCGGGCATCGTATAATGGCTATTACCTCAGCCTTCCAAGCTGATGATGCGGGTTCGATTCCCGCTGCCCGCTCCAACCATTTTGAGTGCTGATATAGCTCAGTCGGTAGAGCGCACCCTTGGTAAGGGTGAGGTCCCCAGTTCAAATCTGGGTATCAGCACCAGCTCTCTAAGCAATAATTTCCTTTTGATATATACTTCTTACCAATAATTTTGGTTGCGTGGTCATCAAAGCCACCTAAATCCGTACCTAGAGGGACAACTCATGTCTAAAGCAAAATTTGAACGTACGAAACCGCACGTAAACGTTGGTACTATCGGCCACGTTGACCACGGTAAAACAACTCTAACTGCTGCTATCTGTACTACACTTGCAAAAGTGTACGGTGGTGT
>NZ_SJFM01000065.1:0-5913 GCF_029478545.1 Vibrio sp. 1180_3 | reverse complement strand
TGAAAAGCATCAAACTCAGGTTGTTCAAGGATCCATTTCGATCAAGCCAACTTGCCGAAAACACGGAACGAATTCTCAATGAAATCGTAGCTTTGACCTTAAAAACTCATCAAACACATAACGCCGCGTTAAGTGGTGACCAACGCCTACCACCCGACCTAAACCATTGTGACATAAACACTTAAAATGAAGAAAGTCGAAAACGCCATGCGTTGGGAATCCGTCTTAAACGCTTTGTTAGGCTAATTTGGAATAATATTCTCATACACACCGATAGAATCAGGCTTTTTAATCCTTAAAGTTGATAGCAAACGTACTAAGTTCCTTTCATAGTTTTCGGGATTCGAAAAATCACCTATGACGCGATCATTCAATTCCTGACCAACTTCCGTAGACTTGAACTGTTCTGAGAATACAAAACCGTCCGTTGCCAAAGGTAATATACGGCTTGAACCACCTTCTCTAGCTTCTTTGGCTAAAGCTTGCTCAATCTCATTTAAGACACCATTACGCGATAGAGATTGTTCTGAGCATATAAGAATCACACGGTCGTACTTGCCTATATTTTGCCTCATCATCTGATGTAATTTTTGACCAAACTCAGCATCATCTTCGAAAAACCAAGTTTGTACTCCATTTCGATTTAAGTCAGACTTTAGCATTCTTGCAAAGTCTGCATCTGGACCGCCATAACTAATAAATACTTTTTGCATAAGCTTAAACAACATCTCCGGATCTAATGTTTTAACCGAGTCTATTAAATAGAGACTAACCAACTCTGGCATCCCTGTAGATATTAAGAAATCGCATAACTGTGGTTGGGATAGCGAACGTGCGACAGACTTCCAATCAACATAAGAACTGCTAACCTCATTCTGATTATTGCTACAAAATGGTTCTAGATCTATGTCCAACAGCTTCGTGTCATAAAAGCTACAGTCTGACACCTCGCCATAGTCAAATGAACATGCTTCAAAAGTAACTCCTGTTAAATCACAGCTTACAAATTTTGAATCTAAAAGCCATGTGTCCTTGAAGATACTTGATTCGAGTTCAGACTCCGAAAATCTACAGCGATCTAATTTAGCTTCAGTAAAATTGCAGCGAGTAACGCGAGAGTCATGGAATATTGCACAACTCAGATTTGACTCACTAAAATCAACATCAGGTAAATTTGCATCCGTGAAATCACAGTGGTTTAACTCGGCTTTATGTAAAGTGGCATTGCAAAAATTGCAACCAGTTAAATTTGACCCATGCAAATCTGCGCCACATAAATTCAAATTCGAGAAATCAAAATTAGATAAGTCTTGATTTGATAATGTTAACCCTTGAAAGTAGCGTTCACCTTTTTCAATTCGAGCACGCAGTTCCTCCACTGTCTTCGGACTTGTCTCATCCTGATATATTAAATGGGGGTTATCTACATACTTAAAATACTCTTGGATATCCAATTTCACCTACCAAATTTGATTAATTAGCCTAACGCTGCGTTAAGTGGTGAGCAACGCGACCACAATCCTAAACCATTGTGCCTTAAACACAAAACTCAACCTAGAATCGAAACTCCCAAGCGTTGGGAATCCGTCTTAAACGCCTAGTTAGCTGCTGCACTTTCGCTAGCAAATTACGCCAAAATGCCTAATTTGAAACACATTATTGCTTTCAAACGGCAAAGTAAAACGGACAGCTGTGAAATTAAAACCTAATCCACGAAATGCGCTTGGCAAAGAAGAAATGACCGAGAAAATCACCATTCCTGAGCCAGGTAATTTGCAAAGAATTCTATCGAATAAACCAACGACAGAGCACACGAAATGCATTTAGGCATTCATGAATTTCAACACGAAAGAAGCCGCGCCAACGAACTTAACAAACACAACTCTTCCCGTAAGCAGACTTCGTTAAGTTCAAACACTTCCCGAAAAGTGCCACTGGCGAGTAGTTGATAAGCTGAGATTTATCCGGTGTGTAGCTAGAAAACCGAAAGCCTTTCCACCCTAAATTCACCGTTTTTCTTAACCCCAGCTAACGCCGCGTTAAGTGGTGAGCAACGCGACCACAATCCTAAACCATTGTGCCTTAAACACAAAACTCAACCTAGAGCCGAAACTCCCAAGCGTTGGGAATCCGTCTTAAACGCCTAGTTAGCTGCTGCACCTTCACTAACAAATTACGCCAAACTGCCTAATTTGAAACACATTATTGCTTTCAAACGGCAAAGTAAAACGGACAGCTGTGAAATTAAAACCTAATCCACGAAATGCCCTTGGCAAAGAAGAAATGACCGAGGAAATCCCCATTCCTGAGCATGATAATTTGCAAAGAATTCTATCGGAAAAGCCAACGACAGTGCACACGAAACACATTTAGGCATTCATAAATTTCAACAACAAAGAAACCGCACCAACGAACTTAACAAACACAACACTTCCCGTAAGCAGACTTCGTTAAGTTCAAACACTTCCCGAAAAGTGCCACTGGCGAGATAGTTGAGAAGCTGAGATTTGTCCGGTGTGTAGCTAGAAAACAGAAAGCCTTTCCACCCTAAATTCACCGTTTTTCTTAACCCCAGCTAACGCTGCATTAAGGTGTGAGCGACGCTTGGCTATACTTGAGCGAAGCGAAAATGCCAAGCGTTGCGAATCACTCTTAAATGCTTTGTTAGCCCACCGAGTTAGAGTAACTTTGACATCCCCGAAGCTTTCCTCGTAATACCACTTGCTTGAGCTTCGCTTTCACCTGTTTGGATAATATCATTCAATAGGTCAGAGAACTGAGACGGCGCTCTTTGCAAACGCATACCAAAATAAGTGCCATTGAACTGCAGGTCTTCAACGTCTATGTTATTTCCATGACCTACGATTCTTGACGTAGAGCTACCTAATACATACCACCCAAAACTTGAAGCTAGCTCAGTCAGAACATATAAACCAAAACCCGAGTTATCAAACTTGTTATCTTCTTCACTCATGTTCGTCGTTCGGGAAACACCTGGTTTGATCGCCAACTGGAGACTTTCTGCATCTGTTATACACCCTTGAGACTCTTTGAGAGTATTAGCGATACCAACCCCCTCATCGACCACCGTAATTTCAACTTGTCCATTCCACCAACGCTGTCCACACACATAACACTCTGTTGCACCGGAATGCTCAAACACGTTTCTAATTATCTCTCTGAAGGCGTAGTTATAAAGGCGATTTTCCTGAGTATCCTCTAAAGTGCCAGAAACGACTTTAGCAAGTCCACGCACGGCAGACATAATATCTTCGTACCACTTTTCTAGAGCCAGTTCACCAGCCGAAAAATCCGGTTTAGTAATTCTAGTTATTGGCAAATATGAGGATGAACCTCGGGCTTCTCCCACTTGTTTACCACAACCCATATGAATGAAATCGAAGAAACCAACGTGCATCAAATAGGAGTGCACATTAGACGCAGTATCATCTCCAGCTTTTCTAGTTTTAATACCACGCTTATGCCTAGACATCACCCAACCACGGATTTTCGAACCAGCCACCAACATAGCTGTTGGCTTTGAATAAGTAAGTGTCGAGCAGTCTAAACAAACATCTGGAGTGTCTTGATGCTCATCTAGTGTTTCGAAAAATTCTGAAAGAGTATCTCTATCAAACCTGCTCGGAAAATATATTGTTGTCATTATGTTATTTCCATAGAACTTTATTATTAGGTGGGCTAACGCCCAATTAAGTGGTGAACAACGCACTGGCCAAGTCGCCGCATTGCACCGTAAAACACTTTACCTAACGCATAGTAAAACTGCCACGCGTTGAGAATCCACTTGAATTGCTTGTTATGTGAATTTTACCGTGAATTCAAAGTAAACCACCGTGGAAATGAAGAGATCTGAATAAGTTACGTACAAAAACGATGCTGACCAAAACCTAAATGTCACAGCGATCTTAGCCGAAGAAAACCACTTACAGAATCAACAACAAAGAAAGCGCCCTTTCAGCAACCGCTAAACTTTTTGCTTCACCAGACTTTCAGTGCTGAATGTCAGCAAGCAAATCAGTCAAAAAGACATTTCAATTGAAGCGATTTGAAACCGATAAAACTCAACACAAACCAGATCCAAAACTCAATTGAGGCAAACCAAGAACCTTGAAAACGATCAATCTCAGATTATTCAAGAATCCATTTCGACCAAGCCAACTTGCCGAAAACACGGAACGAATTCTCAATGAAATCGTAGAATTAACCTCAAAAACTCATCCAACACATAACGCCGCGTTAAGTGGTGAGCAACGCTACCACCCTACCTAACCCATTGTGACATAAACACTTAAATTGAAGTAAGCCGAAAACGTCAGGCGTTGGGAATCCGTCTTAAACGCTTTGTTATGTTTGTAGCTGCAACGCCAAAGCAACCAATTGAATAAATGAAGCGATAGCCGTCACTGCTGTAAAAAACAACATTCCCAACTCTATGTTCATGGAACGTTCTGTTTGTTGTAACTTCAGGGATTCTTGAGCTTGGCTCTCTAGTTTAAGTTTTTTATTCTCTTCTTGCTCGATCCAACCTTTCACTACATACCAGGTTTTAGACCCGGGTCTGCCATGTTTTTCCTGAGACCATTGAATTTTAACTTTATCTAAACCGCGATTTTCTAGAGCTATTAAATAAGCGTCGTAACTAGCCATATCGTATTCCTCATGATGTGTACGACACTTTTATATCAGCTATCCAAAATCCGCTAAAGCTATAATTTTCTTTAAAAACATAACGCCCGCTTAAGTGGTGAGCAACGCAATACGATGTTTCAGCACACCACCTTAATCACAAAAATCAACGCATGGTAAAATGCCACGCGTTGCGAATCCGTCTTAAAGCGTTTGTTAAGTTTTTTGTTTCAGCCTACGCAATAAATAGGTGCTTGCTGTAGCGGAAGCGTCACTAACTAATCTTGCATAGTGCTCGGGGGCTACATAATCCCCAGGGGTAAAGCCATGCGCTGTACCAAAATGAGTTCTCATCGCACCAACTGCTTGAAAAATACTTTTGATTCCACCATACAGTTGTGTCATATCCCTGTTAGCTTCCTGATCTGTAGATAAGTCCAGAGCCTTTATTGCTGCGCCTATAAGATTAGTAATGTCTTTCTTAGCTGGTAATGGCTCACCCGTTTCCTTTAGGATAAGGCGACATACCGACTCTAAATAACTAGATGACCTAGTAATCGAGTCTGATGGGTCTGACTGGATCGTATTCCGAGCTTTAATCCAAACTTTAATTAATTCATCAGAGTTTACATCCTTAAGTGCGCTAATCGTTTCAGAAGCAATATCTTCAGATTGTGAGTCTAATGCTTTGTTTAACGAGTCAATCGATTCAGATGTATTATTCTCAATTGACGCCAGTGCACACTCAATATTTCCTAACAGCGAGTTAATCTGAATGTCTCTAGACAATCGCTCAATCCATTCAACTGAACATGACTTTATGCTCTTACATTTAAAAGATTGATAGTCCTCAGGGACTTGATTCATAGAGTCAACAAAATCGTCTTCAGTCGAGCGATATGCAACCTCTAATTCCCCATCACTAAATTGAAGATAACCATAAACCCAGTCATCAGGTCCGATCATTTGCAACGTTTCTTGGGCTGAACGAGCCCAAACATCAATACCGTCAAGAGACTCCGTTAAAGCTTCTTCAAGCTTCTCTAACTTCTTGAGCACTTCGGCTCTTTTTTCTTTGATCCTAGAGCTTTGCCCTTTGATTTTTTCTAGTAACTGAGACACCCATACCTCCTAAAACTTAACGCCCAATTAAGTGGTGAACAACGCACTGGCCAAGCCGCTGCATTGCACCATAAAACACTTTACTCAACGCATAGTAAAACTGCCACGCGTTGAGAATCCACTTGAATTGCTTGTTATGTGAAT
>NZ_SJFM01000064.1:0-6040 GCF_029478545.1 Vibrio sp. 1180_3 | reverse complement strand
TTTGCCTAACAAGAAATTTAAGAGTGATTCACAACGCTGGGCGCCCTCACTTCAAGTCGGTTTAGTGTTTATGGCACAATGCGTTAGGTAAGGTGTCAGCGTTGTTCACACCTTAATTTGGCGTTATATTTATAGGTAAGTTATGAACTTAGAAGAAGAAATGTCGAAGCTGAATGAGTTTTACTTTTTCAAAGAATTTACGTATTCAAGCACATTGTTTAAGCGTGAAGATGGTCAAGAAGTAGAGCTAGCGGACAATGTATTAATGATTGATGATCTTTATGTCATCTATCAGTTGAAAGAACGTTTTGAGCCAGAAAGCTCCACGGCAGAGAAAGAAATCAAGTGGTTTGAAAAAAAGATTATTAAAAATGCTTGTAGCCAAATCCGTGATTCATTGAGGTATATAGGTGATTACGACGAAGTTCATTTAGAGAATAATCGAGGGCATAAAATAAACATCGCTACAGATCAGGTGAAGAATATTCATAAGGTAGTAATGTACAAGCCATCTAAGCTACTTCCTACGGAAGTATTGCAGAAAAAATTTCATAAAAGTTCAACAGCTGGTGTTATTCACTTGTTCTGCAAAGATGACTATTTTGGACTTATTGAATCGTTAGCTACTCCTGCTGAGCTTAATGAGTATCTATCATATCGTGAGCAATTAATTTTGAACTTTCCAAAGATTGTCAACGAATTACCAGAGCAAGCCTTGCTTGGGCAGTACCTAGTTACAGATGAAATTGTTACTCCTAATATTGAGTATGCCTTAAATTTAACGACATTGAATGTTCTGGATACAGAGTCGTGGGATATGACAGGTGTTATCAACACATTCCCGGACAGAATGCGAGATTATGAAAATACAACAGACTACTATTTTATTCTAACTCAACTTGCAAAAATGACTAGGGGTGAGCTTAAAGCATTCAAAGAGCGATTTACCCTGTGCTTTGAGTTGGCAAATGAAAATCGGGATACGTTGCCATATAGATTTAGTGTCCCTAGACTCGATTGCGGCTTTGTGTTCATTCCCTCAAGACGGGAAGACCGTGAGTTTAAGCATAATCGTCTAACTAACTTAACTTTGGCTCACAAGTACGAGCAAAAGAATACAAAATGTATTGGAGTGATTTTCATCAATCACCATGAAAAGTGGTGTGATGTAGATTGGTGCTATGTTGACAGTGAATGGGAACAGAACGAAGAAATTGAAGCTCTACTATCTGAATGTTATCCATTTCGTCCAGTAACAGTAAGAAAGACGGATAGATACGTCGAAAAATAAATATAACAAAGCATTTAAGAGTGATTCGCAACGCTTGGCATTTTCGCTTCGCTCAAGTATAGCCAAGCGCCGCTCACACCTTAATGCGGCGTTATATGCCAGTAATCAGAAAGTCGATAGCAGCAATAATCTCATTTCTAAAAGTGCTCAACTCATTCACAGGATCACGCAGGATTTTAGTTGGAACACTTGCCATTTGATGAGTTAGGATTACGAAGTCGCCTTCATCAATGTGGATCACTGGGCACAGGTGGGTAGGGGCTTTCTTCTCTAACATTTCAACCGGTGTTAAGGGAATCACCAGTCGGGTATTCAGCGTATCAAGCATTTCACTTTGAACATCAACAAAGTATGGGTAAGCGGTAGCAGTGCTTTTATCGTTATTTTGGTATAGTGAAAATTGTGACATTAGAATACTCGGTAAGAATCGGAAAACAGGCCGTGATTTTCTGTTAGTTCATTGCAAGCGCTAATAGCATCTGCATTTTGCTCTAACCACTCAGTTTTACGGCGTTGTTTAACTTCTTTTTCAAGAGCTTTTTCCATTGTTGCAGAGAGGTTTATGTTTAGTCGCTTAGCTTCAGCGAGTAGTTCGCTGTTTAAGCTTAAGTTTGCAGCCTTTTTGGGTGCTTGCGTACTATATGAGTTTCTCATGATAATTACCTATGCGTATTTTTAGTGCGCATTAAGTATAGGCGCACGAAAGGCATATAACAAACAATTTAAGAGTGATTCCCCACGCTTGGCATTTTTGGTTTGGGTTTAGTTTAGTGTTTACGGCGTACAAGTTGAGTGCAGTGGTAGCGTGGCTCACACCTTAATTGGGCGTTAAATGGCAGGAGATATTTATTGAAGTTTTTAGAGGATTTGACTCAGTACTTAGAGTGGGATGTCAAAAAACAGATCTTTAATAGAACTGACGCTTTCAAGCGCCAGTTGGCATATATGAAAGATCAGAACAACGAAATGCTGTTCGTTTTATACAGAAATGGTTGGAGTGATCAAAAATTACATGTGGTTTTTGCTTTCAATTCATTCTATCAGCTTGTTTTAGGTCCATTAGCGAGTTCTGCATTAAATATATCTGAATCAGGTATTGGAGCTAGCATTCCTATAAAGTATGGCAGCTCAATTAAGTTTGATAAATCGAGAAATAGGAAGATATCAAATGCAGACGCTGATTTCTTTTTTCTGCTATCTCAATTAGGTATTTCTCCGTGGTTGGTTAATTACAGTTCGGCAAATGATATTGTTTATAGTATCTATAAAGGGTTGTTAGAAAGTGAGCAGTGATGATTCATGGTTAGCGTCGGTTGAAGCTTTAGTTTCTGGCTTTGCGGAGGAACATTCATATACATTTAGCAAAAAAAGTCGTGAGTTGTCTGCGTCTTTTGAAATAGGTTGTTTTCACGCATTGCTTAATTATTATGAGAAGGTTGGCTTTGAACTTAGTGTTGAAAACTTAACTACGGAAAATGAGTTTCGTTACTTAACAACCCCAAATGGTAACCCTGATAACTTTTCTTTTGTTGTTGCTAAAATAGGTGAGTCTGAGTACGAAATTCGCCAACAATTGAAGATTTACTCAAACCTTGATGAAATGATCTCTTTTGCGCCAGATCTTGCTGTGGTAAAACGAAATTTAACTATTGAAAGAGTTAAAGATCGAGACTTTGCCAATGGTAAACGTTCGTTCTACCGAGTATCCAGCGTGGATGTGATTGCTGCGCATGAATGCAAGTCTATGCCTCCATTTCCTGAGTTAATGGTCTCATTTGTAGGTATGTATATGACAGCGCATACTTGGCATAGTGATGAAGAGCCAACTGTTATTCATGATAACAGAAAAGGGTTACATTTAGCTCCGACTATGTTTGTTGGTGGTCACGCAAAAGCTATGCACTTGCGAATGATTCAAGCGATGGAAAGAGTTTATCCGATTAATATTGTGGTAGGGATGCATGAAGGTGTGTGGAACCTTTACAAAGACAATAGAAAGCTAAACAGGTTACACGTTATCGATGAAGATCACTCAACTATTGGCGGTAGTGATTTGGAGAGCTTTCTCAATCCTCCTGAACTAGCCATTTAACAATCTGTTTAAGAGTGATTCGCAACGCGTGGCATTTTTACTATGCGTTGCGTTTAGTGGTTAAGGTGGTATGCGGAAGCATCGGTATTGCGTTGCTCACACCTTAACAGGGCGTTAACTAGCTTCTACAGATTAATGAGTAGCGATTAGATCGTGATTTAAATTCCAGTAAACTATATGCACATGGTTGATCTGATGGGTCTGGTAGCCGCTTTGTGCTAACGTGAGAGTTTGTTTTAAATCCATTAAGTGCGCAAAGAATGTCTAAGAATGGTCCATACCCTAAAGGCGTTAATGGTTCGAACTATGGTTTCATTGATCAGCAGATTATCGATAAACAGCAGAGTAAGTCCTTTAAACTTGTTCAACTAAGATCTCAGAATTACAGTGATACATTAAATCGAATCGAGAAAATGAAACAAAAGCATGAATTGACGAATTCACAAGAAGTTCCAGTTATTAACGTGGAACTGGAACGGAGGAATAGTATAATTTCAAATACTCCAGCCATTTTTGAAATTACAGAAAATCCTGTAGCCGATGCTAGTGAGCCAATTCATGAGATTGATTTTTTCGATGAAGTCGATGGTAATGAAGAGCTCTATGAACGTGTTGGACGTGAGATGGGTATTGACGCCAATTTCCTCAAAGCTATAGCATATATGGAAACGACACATGGTTATTATGATTATTTAGGAGCGTTACCTGGAGTCAGGGTTACTTCGTTTCGTCCTATGAATGTTAGGTATGATAAATGGACCGATCTTGCTAATAGCTTAGGGTATTCAAGTGACGACATTGAAAATAACGTAGAGGCAAACGTTCGCTTAGGGGCTCTCATACTAAAACGCATATGGGTTCGCGTTCAAAATCCAACTATCCGCAAGGTTGCAAGTATCTACAATTTTACTGGTGCTGAAAAGGTTAGGGATTATGGTGCGCGTGTTAATGATATATATGAAAAGAAACAGTGGCTGGATAATTAAATGAAAAATACAAATCATCTTATTCCACTCATCATTTCATTTGTTTTTTCTGTGACTGTTTCGGTTGTGTTTGGTATATATAATCATGCAGGGGATTATTGTGTTAGTCCAGTTAGTCAAGATCCGGCTGTTTGTCCAATTGATTATGGGGCATTATTAATTCACTTATCGCTACCAATTTTTATTTGGACGTCGGTGTTTTTATATTTGGCAGTAGTTGCATGGATGATGTTTCGCAAAATATGTTGTCGTTCAAAAAAATAGCGAAAAAGCCAGTTAACAAAGCGTTTAAGACGGATTCCCAACGCATGGCGTTTTCGGCTTACTTTGGTTTAAGTGTTTATGTCACAATGGTTTAGGTAGGGTGTTAGGCGTTGCTCACCACTTAACGCGGCGTTATGTGTTTGATGAGTTTTTAAGGTCAAAGCTACGATTTCATTGAGAATTTGTTCCGTGTTTTCGGCAAGTTGGCTTAGTCGAAATGGATTCTTGAACAGCCTGAGATTGATCGTTTTCAAGGTTCTTGGGTTGCCTCAATTAAGTTTTGGATCTGGCTTGTGTTGAGTTTCGTCGGTTTCCAGTCGCTTTAATTGAAATGTCTTTTTGACTGATTCTCTTGCTGACATTCAGCTCTGAAAGTCTGGTGAAGTAAAAGGTTTTGTTATGGCTGAAAGGGCGCTTTCTTTGTTGTTGATTCTGCAAGTGGCTTTCTTCGGCTCAGATCGCTGTAAAATTTAGGCTTTGGTCAGCATCGTTTTTGCACGTAACTTATTCAAATTCCTTCGTTTCTACGGTGGTTTACTTTGAATTCACGGTAAAATTCACATAACAAGCAATTCAAGTGGATTCTCAACGCGTGGCAGTTTTACTATGCGTCAGGTAAAGTGCTTTACGGTGCAATGCAGCGGCTTGGCCAGTGCGTTGTTCACCACTTAATTGGGCGTTAGCACTATCTCGATATTTGGAGTCATCTTGAAAAATAAATTAGAACTACTTGGATATAAATTTGAGATAGCAGGTCTAGTATTTGCTGTTTTAGCCGTCGTTTGGCAAGCAAATTTTTCTGGGTGGTGGGACACTGAAAGAGTTGAATGGCAATACTCAATTCAGGAAGAGGCAAACTTAGCAGTATTGGGAACGCTTAAAGATATCGCTCTTTTACAAGCTATAGATGATCAAGAAGAACTGAAAAAAAGAGCTAGCGATATATCTCAAGAAGCTAACGATGCAATTTGGGAAATTATCAAAGAAAGACAGCAAAGAGACAAACGACTCAAAGAGCAAGCGAACCTTTTCTCCATAATCGCTTTTATTCTAGTTGCTTTGTCTGCTGCCTTTATTGTAATTGGAAAAGTACTTGTATATAAAAGTGTAAAATTAAGTCATGGTAAAGAACCAGTAAAACCATGAACAAGCTGAGCCCATAGTGCTAACAAAGCGTTTAAGAGGGATTCTCAACGCTTGGCATTTTCAGTTTGATTCAACTTTAGTGTTTACGGCACAATGGTTTAGGCTAGGTGGTGGCGTTGTTCACCCCTTAACGCGGCGTTAGCTGGGGTTAAGAAAAACGGTGAATTTAGGGTGGAAAGGCTTTCGGTTTTCTAGCTACACACCGGACAAATCTCAGTTTCTCAACTATCTCGCCAGTGGCACTTTTCGGGAAGCGTTTGA
>NZ_SJFM01000063.1:0-6215 GCF_029478545.1 Vibrio sp. 1180_3 | reverse complement strand
TTGAAAACGATCAATCTCAGATTATTCAAGAATCCATTTCGACCAAGCCAACTTGCCGAAAATACAGAACGAATTCTCAATGAAATCGTAGAATTAACCTCAAAAACCCATCAAACACATAACGCCCGCTTAAGGGGCAGCCAACGCTACTACCAACTTACCGCATAATACCGTAACCACAAAAACCAACGCATAGTAAAAATGCCACGCGTTGGCTGTCCCTCTTGAGAATCTCGACTAACGATTCATATAGTCTAACATTGTCTCAAATTAGATTATAACATATTGATATGAAATAGTTTTTGTTGTTTTTAATATCTTTCAGTCTCATTGAGTCTCACGCCTCTTTGCCCCCCTTGTGCCCCCCTGGATTCACCGCTAATGTGAAGGGGAACAGAACATTTTACTAAGGGGTAACAGCATGGCTGGGATCAATAAACTACATGACACTACAATAAAAAAAGCAAAAGCAGGCGATAGAGAATATACGCTTGGAGACGGTGGAAACTTATTTCTTAGAATTCGTCCTAATGGAACAAAAAATTGGATATTTGTCTATTCACACCCTCACACCAAAAAACGTATAAAGCTGGGTTTAGGTGCATATCCAGACACATCGCTCACTTACGCTAGAACATTAGCCAAAGAGTACCGTAATCAACTTGCTCAAAGCATAGACCCTAGAATCTATCGTGAGAAATTACTATTAGAAAATCAAATAAAACATCAAAACACGTTCTTATTTGTTGCTGAAAACTTCCTAAAAATGCAAGAAGACAAGGAAGCATTGAAGCGCAAAACATTAATTGATGAAGCACAAAAACTGGCTAGACAAAATAACACTGATTTCGATGAGACGGATCTGGCAAAAATACATAATAAAGTTCGAACATCACATCGTAAGCGACTTTTCTTGAAAAAGAATATCTACCCTGCTCTCGCAAATATACCTATTACTGATATAACCGCACCTGGTGTCATCAAAGTAATCGAACCCATTGCTGCGCTAGGGAAATTAGAGAACGTCAAACGAGGCTGCGCCATAATGAATCAAATCATGAATTATGCAGTTAATCGTTCATTCGTTAAATTAAATCCTTTAAATGCCATTGCAGACGTTTTTGTGAAGCCTATATCTCAGTCAATGCCGACTGTTGAGCCAAAGGAGTTGGGTGATGTTATGAGGATTATGAGTAATTGCAACATGAAACATGTCACTCGCTGTGCTTTCGAAATGCAGTTCCATACTCTTACTCGGGCAGAAGAACTCGCATCAATGCGTTGGTGTGACATCAACTGGGATGAAAATCTTTGGACAATACCAGACTTCATGACCAAAATGCAGCGCCAACATAGAATTCCATTGACTATCTATACCGCTGGAATTCTTCAACACATGAAAGCCATTTCTGGGGATGACAAATACGTGTTTCCCTCTGACAAACTTGGTAGCAAGTTTCCACACATTAGTCCTTATGCAGTAAATTCAGCCTTACAGGCTACGCCCTTGAAAGGAAAGCTCGTAGCACATGGACTACGATCGATAGGTAGTACGAAGCTCAATTCGGAAAAGTTTGATGAGGATGCTATAGAAGTGGCACTTTCTCACTTAGACAAAGACCGTGTTCGTGCTGCTTATAATAAAAATGACTATTTGGAAGAACGCCAAGAAATCATGAATTATTGGAGCGAGTTTATCGTACAGTCGACTGGAAAATACTATTCGATTGCAGGTCAATATAAACCTGAAGACACAATAAGCTAGCGAGAGTAGCCTCTCTCAAATTCAAATTATCTACGTATATATCGCACTCTGGTTACCAGAGCGCGAAGGATTTTCGCAACCTAAAAACCATCAATAATGGAGATTTGATTATGTTTAAATTAACTCAACCACAAGTAATGGGGTTAGTAGAAATGCTTGATGATTGCACACAGCATCCAACTGAATGCAGTTCATATCTGATGTATCAAATAGGTTTTGACTACAACGATGTAATGTTGCTTATGTCTATGATTAATGAGATTCGCTCTAACCCAAACATGAATATCATTCATTTCAAACGTCGTCGTCAGCAAACTCTATTGGCTCAACTCGGAGGAATTGAACAACTCAAAGAGTGCATCCAATTAACGGATGGGTATCGCTCATAGTGCTATGAAAGCGATTCCAACCAACCAATGCTCAGCTTACTCAACATGACAGAGATAACTCTATGCGAACAGTAAAAAGCATGACGCTCATCCATAAAGCGCAACAAATTCTTGAACATAAGCTGAGTCATTGGCAACAACAAGGCTGGTGTAAAGCCAGCCCATTCTACCCATCGAAAGAAGGTGCATTCTGCGTTGATATTCAGATTGAACAACGCCCCGTCATCTATACATCCATTAGCGGCATTCTCTACCCCTCAAATGATGAGCATCAACAGAAAGCCGTTGACGCTTACCACTCAAGTCAGCTTACAAAGCTTGAATTCATACCTGACGCGGTCAACAACTTAATCAAACTATTAGAAGCAACAGAAGCTCGATTAAAAGTCCATTCAAACTGGCGTTATCGCCTATATGACGAACCACAATGCATGACCGAACTTTTCCTTAATAATGGTTTTCAAGCTCACCATCTTCACCCTGACTTTTTTGTCAAACTCAAAGGTCGCAACCCTACCAAAGAGCATGACATCAATTTCTCGCTAAGTGATGATGCTTACCCTAATATCGTTCTTGATTCACAATGGCTAAATCTGTATCCAGAGTTTCAAGTCTACTTAATAACAGCGGAAAACGGATTTTCACTCAAGGATGTAGCTCATATTTGGACATTAATAGAAAATGAGACCTAAAGGTCTCATTCATATCTGTAAAACGTATATGGACAAAAGTGAGCTAACAACAACTCCAGTGACTAATATCGATCCCACTTCATCATGCACTCAGGATGTCCCGTATGCTCATCCAACTGCTCACTGATGGTGATAAACCCTTGCTTTAGATAGAACAGATAGCTTGCGTGATTGGCTTTATATACAGAAAGAGTTAGAGTATTTCTTTGAGGCTTAACATGAGCGATTAACTCTTTACCAATACCTTTACATTGATGCTCTGGTGCAACAAAAATTGCCGCTAACATGTCTTCGTATAGCGAGTAGAACCCTACAATCTCACCATTTTTTTCATATACATAAGTCTCTGAGGCAGGGATGTAGATATCACGCATGCTGGGAACTTGTGACTTCCAGAACTCTGGCGATACAAAACCGTGAGCCTTGATGGATGCATTAAGCCAAATTGTTAAAATGCGTTCAATATCTGTTGGCTTGAGTTTTCTAATCATTCCGATATTCCGTTGGTAAATTGTTTGGTATTGCCTGATATTATCCAAATTAAACGGTTCTGAGATTGAACATTTCCGACAATCTCAATCGTTGCTAGCTGTGATACCACCATAGACATCAATTGTTAACCCTCGCTCTTTTTCATAGGTTTTCGGCGTTAATCCTAACTGCTTTTTTAGGTAGCGGATTAAATGGGGTTGGTCACTAAATCCAAATCTGAACGCAATATCTACCCAGTCGAGTGCGTCTGAGTCTCGCTGATAAATATACTCTAACATCACCTCTAATCGATTCATGGATTGGCACTGCTTCAGCGTCATTCCAGTCACACGCTGAAAGCTTCTCTCTAAGGTTCGTTGTGAGCAAAAAAGCCGCTCTCCCAAATCAGAGATGGGGGTATTATCAAGATGCTTCAAAGCTTGCCGAGTAAGTTCACTGTGCTTATCTTCAGAGCACAGTTTGAGCCACGGTGTTAATTTCGTATCGAGTTGATCAACACAATTATTCGGGTCACTTTGAGCAAGAATAATTAACTCATCTAAATCCAATAGATTATAAAGCCTGTCACCGCTTGCTACCTCTTCAACTTGATCGAGTAACATGGATTGCTCTAAAAGAGCCACTTGCTTCGAAAATTGGGGCAAGCTATACAAGGCTCCAGTATGAAATTTAATCCCAAGATGAACGAACGGATTGGTATGATCTAGTGCAACGGTTTGTTGATGGGGATAGAGCCAATGACTTCCTAATCCTATAGAAGCAGCCGAATTGAAATCATAACGATAGCGTTGATTTTTGGGCGAAATGATTAAGTGAGCACAAGGGTCAGGGTTAAGCTTCGGGAATGGATAGCTCTCGGCATTCGGTTGTTTTTCAATCAGCCAATAGCATTGAACATACTTAGCGACAGTTGGAGCTTTCGGTGATAATAACCAATGGAGCATCTAGAATTCCTATAACTTGATGAGGGACGCCCATTTCAGAGCAGCCTAGCATAGCCAGAAATAGTTTGTGATTCGTTACTATAGTTCGAATTCAATCTGGACAATACGATTGACTGCCGTGAGACCCGCTCGTTTTATTGCCTTTTGCGCACCTACATTACTGCTCTCGGTAGAACAAATTGGCGTTAAGTTACGCTCATTGGCGCTTTTTACGAGCCAGTGAAGCACTTGAGTAGCAATGCCTTTCCCACGTTGTGACTGCGCGACAATCATGCCCAGATCGGCATATTCCGTTTGAAATTCGTCGAATAAGCGGCATTCACCTGCGGCAAGTAGTTCTGTTCCCTGCCAGTAACCAAATAGTTCTTTGCAATTGATTAGGTTGTTGTAATAGCCAGTTAACCATTCTTTGGGTGCTCCAATGTTAGCCGCAGCAAATTCAACAAACTGCTCCAATTGATCAGTGGATGCTTGCTGTAGTTCAACGTTACATTGGACGTTTTCATCGCTTTTTTCCATCTGCTGATACATCAACGCATTGACTGTAAACTGTAAAGAGTTATCCATGCACAGCGATAGATATTGAGTCTCAGCTGTGCTAACAAAAGCGCCTTTAACGTCACCAATGACAGAGCTGTTTCCATCAGTAATTAACGTAAATAAATCTCTTTGATCGGTGTTCGCCTCGGTGGATAGATAAAATTGCAGCATATAACCATCACTGTTGATACAGCAGTATCCTACAAGAGCACCTTGTTCATAGAACCCGTAGTGAGTCGCCATTGGTACAAAACCGAAATGCCACATACCGTCTAAGGGTGCGGTGGATTGAGCAAAGTACACTTGTTTTAGGGAATGAATCTGTTCTAGGTTATCGATTGGTTTAATGTTTAACATCGTTTTTATCCTGCATGCTATACAATGACTCTTCAAGTGAGCATTGCTTTTCGATGTCACACATCATAGTTCTTGCTCTTAGCTAAAGATTGAATAAAAACGACAGTTTTCACTACGTATCATCAAAGCTTTGTGCAGCCTTACCTATCCAAAATAAGAGAAGCTCTGAATTGTTTTGGGCCACAGGCTTTTCAGAAGAAAAGCCTGTGGCAGCTCCTGTCTCCTGTCTGTCAGCAGTCTGTTTTCTCAGACAACCTCAGAGCGTCTTCTAGCTCAACGCCAAGGTATCGAATTGTGTTATCTAGCTTCGAATGTCCAAGTAAGATCTGTACGGCCCTGATGTTTTTCGTTCTGGCATAGATTAAAGTGGCTTTGGTGCGGCGCATGGAATGAGTGCCGTAATAGTCAGCATTCAGTCCCAGTTTTGCAGCCCAATTCCTGATAATTGAACGATAGAATGAGTAGCTGATAGGTTGCCCAGTGCGTCGGCTACTCGGGAATAGAAAACTGCTTGCCTCTAGAGATGCTGCAAAAATCCATCGGCTAATACTTTGCTGTGTTCTCGGAGTAATCTCATAGTGGACATCGGTGCCAGTTTTTTGCTGGATGCACTGAACCCTTTCATAGATAACTCCTTGCGAAGAAACATCGTAAACGTGTAGTTTTAGCAAATCACTCGCTCTTAACTTGCTATCTATAGCTAGGTTCAGTAGTGCGAGCTGCATCAGATCATTTTCAATCTCTAGCCTAGTTCTGATCCGCCAGATCTCTTCAAGCTTAAATGGCCTTTTGATGCCACTGCATTTTCCAGATGATAACTTTCTCATGATGACCTCCTCTCAGTGTTTTTGGTCAACATGAAGTTTGGCAGTAACATTTAGTAGGGTTCAGGAAGATCTGAAACGTCGGTGGACAAAAGAGCGTTAGGTAAAAAGATTTACCACATAAGGCTCTGATTAGAAAAATTATCCTTTAATTGTTCATCCATCACCAAGTTAGTTGAGTTGAGACTAAGTATCTAACCTATCCCTGTATT
>NZ_SJFM01000062.1:0-6346 GCF_029478545.1 Vibrio sp. 1180_3 | reverse complement strand
ATCACGCTCAATGTCGTGCATCTGTTCGAGTTGCAGTTTCTGTTGAGGAGTCAGTGTGATTTTCATGGTTTGTAGCATGATCCTGATTCTATTGAAAATCAAGCATCTTCAATGATCACGGGTATAGTAATTTTAAGCTGTGCGCTGAAAAGGGCGTCGAGTTTAAGGTTGTCGATGGTAGAACACTTAACCCTGAAAATGATGACAAGTTACTACTCATAAAAACGACTGCACATGAATCTCGCTTTGTTGTTTACGATAGCGGGTACTTTGAACAGTCAGATCGTGAACTTCTATTAAATCGTTATGTTTTAAAAACCGAAGCTGCTGACGAAATTTCCAACTTAATGGAAGCAACTTTAACTCTTATGAAGCCTTGGTTACCCAATATTGGTTCTGTCCATAGTAATGAAAGAAAGTTTCGTATTATCAAAGGTTTCTTTAGCGAGAAAACGAATGTGGCAAATAGTAGTAGTAACCTGTATGTTGCTGATATCATTGAAGCTAAAAAACGCATATAACAAACAATTTAAGAGTGATTCAGCACGCTTGGCATTTTTGGTTTGGGTTAAGTTTAGTGTTTACGGTGGTCAAATTAGGTATCGTGGTCGCGTGCTTCACACCTTAATTGGGCGTTATATGTAATGGGAGTAATATGGAACTAAAAGAAGGGGTAACTTTATTTGCGGCTTTGATTGCAGCTGTTGCATCTGTTACTGCTGTTTGGCTGAACGCTCATTATGCGACTAAAAAACATCGTTTAAACAAATTGTGGGAAAAAGAACACGAAAGGATATTTCAACTTGAAGAAACTATCGGTGTATTTGTAGATAACTTAATCCTTTTTCGTATTCGAAGCGAAGAAGAGAAAGAGGATTACTATAAAGCGCAGAGGTATTTGGAAAATGCCATGGGTAGATTCCGTCGTTATGAAGAACTTAGAGAGTCATTGCGCCTGCTTTCGCATGACGCTTCATGGTATTTTTCGAATGACATGAAACATAAGGATAACTCTGAGTTCGAAACTGCAAAAAATAATCTACTACAGTCATTCAAAAAATTTACCGAAGAGTGTGACCGGATTCAGGGTAGGTGAAGCATATAACAAACAATTTAAGAGTGATTCACCACGCTTGGCACTTTTGGTTTGTGTTTAGTTCTGTGTTTACGGCGTCCTAGTTAAGTTGTGTGGTAGCGTGGTTCACACCTTAATTGGGCGTTAAGTTTTTTAAAGGAGTTCCAGTGGAATTTGTAGATGTGGCAGCAGTATTAGGAGCATTAGCTTGGACTCCTCATTTGATTTCAGTTGCCCGAAATTATTTTACTAAGTCAAAAATCCGAATTATAACCAACAAAACAGCTGAGATTGGTTTTACAACATACGGTCCTATATTTAATCTCCGTATTGCTTTCTCAGTAGAGAACAAAGATATTGTGGTTTCGGATCTAATTGTAAAGCTAAAACATGAAAGTGGTGAAGAGAGAGTTTTTGCTTGGCAGGGAATAACTCAATCGGTTGGGAAAATGACTACTCCAGAGGCAACCGTTCCGTTTGAAAAAGAGCAGTCCGTACTTGCTGTGAAGTTAAACCAGTTCAATATTGAAGAATTGTTTATTAGATGCCAAGAACCTAAATTTATTGCTGAAAAGCAAGAGATTGAATCAATAGCAGTTGAGAAACTGACGTATTTAAAAGATGAAAACCAATTTGAAATTGCATCGTTTCTACGCTCTCAAGAAATGATTGATCTGTATAAATATAATAAGCAGGCTTTCCCATGGAAAGCAGGTAAATATACGCTTACATTTGAGCTATCCTCACCTCAAGATTTCACATTGGTCGATAATGAAAGAACATTCTTGCTTAGTACTCTTGATGTGGAAGAACTCTCTAAGAACAAAGATATGATCGAGTCAGAGTACCGTCGTAATGTTCCTGGTGGGGAAGAAAAAGAAGGTGTTAAGTGGGAGTGGAGATACCCTCAATTGATCAAAACTTAACAATAAATTTAAGTGTGATTCACAACGCTCGGCGCCCTCACTTCAAATCAGTTTAGTGTTTATGGCACAATGGTTTAGGTAACGTGCCAGCGTTGTTCACACCTTAATTTGGCGTTATGCAACTCAGGTAAATTTAGGGATTCAATCTTTTTAGATTTCTCCGGCCATTCGTTTTGTGTTGCCGGCAAATGAGCACTTTTACCCTCAGATTCGTGGTTCACTCAAACCGTAAAACAGGCAAAGTTCTTTGTTTGCCTCAATCAGTTTTAGCGTTGGCGTGTTGTGAATCTTGTGGGCGCAAAGTGTGGAAAGGGCACGTTAATCGAGCATTTTGCTTTTGCTGAAGTTTTCGCTCGTTGAGTTTGTCTGATTCAAAAGCTTGGTTTGTCGCTGAAAGGTGGACTTTGTTTTGGCGGCTTATTTATCACGGCTCTGGCTTGGGTTGATTCTTGAATCACTCAACCATTGCAATCGTGGCTTTTGATCGAGTAAAGTCAGTTTATCTTATTGAATTTGCATAACAAACGGCTCAAGAGGGATTGCCAACGCTTGGCGATTTTAGTGCAAAATTGAAGTTCAGTGTTTACGGCGTGTTTTTTGAGTTCGGCGGTGCGTTGTCAACCCCTTAGCCGGGCGTTATGCAACTCAGGTAAATTTAGGGGTTCAATCTTTTGGGATTTCTCCGGCCATTCGTTTTGCGTTGTCGGCAAATGAGCATTTTTACCCTCAAATTAGTGGTTAACTCAAGCCGTAAAACGGGCAAGGTTCTTTGTTTGCCTCAATCATTTTTAGCGTTGGCGCGTTGTGAATTTAGCGGGCGCAAAGTGTGGAAAGGGCAAGTTAATCGAGTATTTTGCACTTGCTGAAAGTCTTGCTTGTAGGGTTTGTTTCCTTCAAAAGCTTGGTTGGTTGTTGAAAGGTGGACTTTGTTTTGGCGGCTCATTTATCACAGTTCTTGCTTGGGTTGGTTCTTGAATCACTCAACCATTGCAATCGTGGCTTTTGATCGAGTAAAGTCAGTTTATCTTATTGAATTTGCATAACAAACGGTTAAAGAGGGACTGCCAACGCGTGGCGGTTTTTGTTCAAATCGGCCTTTGTGATTACGGTTGTTATTTTGAGTTCAGTGTTTTGCGTTGTCAGCCCCTTAACCGGGCGTTATGCAACTCAGGTAAATGTAGGGTTCAATCTTTTGGGATTTCTCCGGCTACTCGTTTTGTGTTGTCGGCAAATGAGCATTTTTACCCTCAAATTCTTGGTTAACTCAAAGCGTAAAACCGGCAAGTTTCTTGGTTTGCCTCAATCAGTTTTAGCGTTGGGGCGTTATCAGTTTAGCGGGTGCAAAGTGTGGAAATGGCAAGTTAATCGATCATTTCGCATTTGCTGAAAGTCTTGCTCGGTGATTTTGTCTCATTCAAAAGCTTGGTTTGTCGTTGAAAGGTGGACTTTGTTTTGGTGGCTTATTTATCACGGTTCAGGCTTGGGTTGATTCTTGGTTCACTTAACCAACATTTTGATTGTTTTCTTAATCAAATTTGGTGTAACTTCTGGTTTATCTTATTGAATTTGCATAACAAAGCATTTAAGACGGATTCGCAACGCTTGGCGGTTTTAGTGTAAATTCAGTTTTTGCGTTTTAAGTGGTTTGTCGAGGCATTGGTGTTTAGCGTTGCTCACCACTTAATGCGGCGTTATAAGCAAATGGAGAGTATATGAATCGAAGTGAGTTCTGGGTTCGTGAGTATAGAACAAATCGATATATGGAACACTTATCAATTGAGCTCCTATCTGACAGGTTGCGGTACTTGATCGAAAACCTAACAACGTTAGAAACCAATGGGAAAATTGGACTAGGGAATGTATCTATCGAACCTTGGAAAAGTCTAATTGTTAAATTTACTCATGCTCAAGAAGAATTCAACTTGCGTAGGCTGTCGCCTCCAACTGACTTTCTCAAAGGTTGTGCCGTGCCAAATGCTATGGTCGACAAGTCGCAACGCCTAACTGATATTCATCGCATGGCACTACAAAAGAAACCTCACTTAATCAAGTTTGGTAAAAAGGAGTACCTGGGCAACAATAGTATAAAAGTTTCATTAGCAAGTTCATTTATGGATCCGTCACTGAACGTAGCGCAAATGGATGACGAAATGAAAGCTATATTTCATGCTAACCCTAAAGAAATGACGATTACTACGGAATCTGGCGAGAAGGTTAAGCCAATCGGTACCGTCAACATTACTTATGAAACTAGCCGAGATTATTACGTATTTTGTAGTAGCGGAGCCTTTGACGTTCGAATGTTTAGTAACTTTGAAGCCGACAGTTGCTTATTTATTTACGACTCTCAACGTTTTGCCGATGAATTGGTTTCGAAGCTTCACGAGCATATTGAGTTTGATGATTATGCCTATCAAATGGTTGAATATGTAGATCCAGTAAAACCTGAAGGCAAGGGGAAAGACCCAATTATTGAATTTCATAAACACTTGAGATACCAGTATCAACAAGAGTACCGTCATGTGTTTGTTCCTAAAGAAGACTCTCGAACCCCAAAGGATATATTTTTATCAATGGATTCGGTAGCAGAGTATTCGGAGCTAATTTGCTTATAACAAAGCATTTAAGAGTGATTCCCAACGCTTGGCATTTTTCATTCCATCGTTGGGTTTCGTGTTTACGGTGGTATGGTTAAGTTTCGTGGTAGCGTTGCTCACACCTTAATGCGGCGTTAGCACACAGGTTCAACATTCGTTAAAAAAGGAAAAGGGAAATGTCTCAGGGTGATACTGTTTTACATTGTGGAAACTGCAACCAGAAGACTCCTCACCGAAGGTTAAGTGCGTCTGAAGTGGAAGCACAGCAGCGTGAGAAGAACAGTATGAAATCTCAAATTCTAAATATCGTGTTCGGTGTTTTACTGGGTTCCAATAAATCAGAATCACAGATTAGCTACTACAAGTGCAAAATTTGTAATGCAGAACATGATAATAACGAAAGTATGCCTCACGGTTGGGGTTAGTTGGGCAGTACCCCTATGTGCTAACAAGCAATTTAAGAGGGATTCACAACGCTTGGCACTTTTGCTTCTACTTCAAATTTAGTGTTTATGGCACAATGCTTTAGGTGTGGGTGGAGACGTTGTTCACCCCTTAATTGGGCGTTAGGGCTATAGGAGTACATATGCCACCTGTTAAAGAAGTTGAAAGACCGGCTCAAGTAGGTATTGGAGTAGATAAAATGGCAGCCAATGCGCTTGTTGAAGCTCAAATAAAGATCTTAACTGCGTCATATGACAAACTGGCTGCTTATACCAATTTGGTTGTTGTTGCAGGGTACGCAACCTTTTTTGGTCTATGGAACCTTACCAAAGATATATTGAGCCCAGATCAAAAACTCTGGTCTGCGTTATTAATTGCTATTTCTGCATCCGTATTTGTGATCTTTGAAGTCACAAAAAACTACTTTCATTCACGCAATATCATGAAACTAAATAAAATAGTAACTGACCCTAAAATTACAGCTTCAGCACCTAAAGTTTTGGCTGCTTTTGATAAACATAATCAACAGCTAAACAAACATATGCTAGCTTGGGGAATATGGTGGCATGTATCTTGGGTCGTTAGTGTCGTGTGTGGTATCGCAGGGGCTGGAGTTTTGATGTATGCGTTTATAGTTGGCTTACTATAGCCCTAACAAACTGTTTAAGAGTGATTCGCAACGCGTGGCATTTTTACTATGCGTTGCGTTTAGTGTTTAAGGTGGTATGCGGCGGCATCGGTATTGCGTTGCTCACACCTTAACAGGGCGTTAGCTGGGGTTAAGAAAAACGGTGAATTTAGGGTGGAAAGGCTTTGGGTTTTCTAGCTACACACCGGACAAATCTCAGCTTCTCAACTATCTCGCCAGTGGCACTTTTCGGTAAGTGTTTGAACTTAACGAAGTCTGCTTATGGGAAGAGTTCGTTAAGTTCGTTGGCGTGGCTTCTTTGCTGTTGAAATTTATGAATGCCTAAATGCATTTCGTGTGCTTTGTCGTTGGCTTTTTCGATAGAATTTTTTGCAAATTACCGAGCTCAGAAATGATGATTTTCTCGGTCATTTCTTCTTTGCCAAGCGCATTTCGTGGATTAGGTTTTACTTTCACAGCTGTCCGTTTTACTTTGCCGTTTGAAAGCAATAATGTGTTTAAAATTAGGCATTTTGTCGTAATTTGCTGGCGAAAGTGCAGCAGCTAACTAGGCGTTTAAGACGGATTCCCAACGCTTGGGAGTTTCGGCTCTAGGTTGAGTTTTGTGTTTAAGGCGCAATGGTTTAGGATTGTGGTCGCGTTGCTCACCACTTAA
>NZ_SJFM01000061.1:0-6583 GCF_029478545.1 Vibrio sp. 1180_3 | reverse complement strand
TAGGGGTTCAATCTTTTGGGATTTCTCCGGCCATTCGTTTTGTATTGTCGGCAAATGAGCATTTTTACCCTCAAATTCTTGGTTAACTCAAACCGTAAAACAGGCAAGTTTCTTGGTTTGCCTCAATCAGTTTTAGCGTTGGCGCGTTGTCAGTTTTGCGGGTGCAAAGTGTGGAAAGGGTAAGTTAATCGAACATTTTGCACTTGCTGAAAGTCTTGCTTGTTGAGTTTGTCTGATTCAAAAGCTTGGTTTGTTGCTGAAAGGTGGACTTTGTTTTGGCGGCTTATTTATCACGGTTCAGGCTTTGGCTGATTCTTGGTTCACTTAACCAATATTTTGATTGTTTTCTTAATCAAATGTAGTGTAACTTCTGATTTATCTTATTGAATTTGCATAACAAAGCATTTAAGACGGATTCGCAACGCTTGGTGTTTTTAGTGTAAATTCAGTTTTTGTGTTTTAAGTGGTTTGCCGAGGCATTAGTGTTTAGCGTCGCTCACCACTTAATGCGGCGTTATGTGTTTGATGAGTTTTTGAGATTAAATTTACGATTTCATTGAGAATTCGCTCTGTGTTTTCGGCAAGTTGGCTTGGTCGAAATGGATTCTTAAACAACTTGAGATTGATCGTTTTTAAGGTTTTTTGGTTGCCTCAATTGAGTTTCGGATCTGGTTTTTGTTGGGTTTCGGTGGTTTCAAATCGCTTCAATTGAAATGCATTTTTGACTGATTCACTTTCTGAAATTTAGCTCTGAAAATCTGGTGACGCAAAAGGTTTTGTTGTGGCTGAAAGGGCGCTTTCTTTATTGTCGATTCTATAAGTGGCTCTCTTCGGCTCAGATCGCTGTGAAATTTAGGTTTTGGTAAGCATCGTCTTTGTACGTAACTTATTAAAATCTCTTCATTTCTACGGTGGTTTACTTTGAATTCACGGTAAAATTCACATAACAAGCAATTCAAGTGGATTCTCAACGCGTGGCAGTTTTACTATGCGTCAGGTAAAGTGCTTTACGGTGCAATGCAGTGACTTGGTCAGTGCGTTGTTCACCACTTAATTGAGCGTTATGTGTTTGATGAGTTTTTGAGGTCAAAGCTACGATTTCATTGAAAATTCGTTCCGTGTTTTCGGCAAGTTAGCTTGGTCAAAATGAATCCGTGAAAGAACTTCAATTGGTCACGTCCAAGGTTCTTGGGTTGCCTCAATTGCGTTTTCGATCTGGTTTGTGTTGCGTTTCTTCGGTTTCAAATCGCTTTAATTGAAATGTCTTTTTGACTGACTCTCTTGCTGAAGTTCAGCTCTGAAAGTCTGGTGAAGCAAAAGGTTTTGTTGTGGCTGAAAGGACGCTTTCTTTATTGTTGATTCTGCAAGTGGTTCTCTTTGGCTCAGAACGCTGTGAAATTTAGGGTTTGGTAAGCATCGTTTTTGCACGTAACTTATTAAAATGTCTATATTTCTACGGTGATTTACTTTGAATTCACGGTAAAATTCACATAACAAACAATTCAAGTGGATTCTCAACGCGTGGCAGTTTTACTATGCGTCAGGTAAAGTGTTTACGGTGTTATGCAGCGGCTTGGTCAGTGCGTTGTTCACCACTTAATTGGGCGTTATACCTTGTCTAAAAATTACATATCGGTGGAGCAATAATTGATTAAAAGCTTATATAGATTCTTTCCTTACAATGCGCATGACTTAGATGCTCTAGCTAATAACTATTTGTGGTTTAGCTCTTATTCTGACTTCAATGATCCTTTTGAAGACTTGTTTGTTCAAAATGCCTTGCGAGCAGATTTAGGAGAATATGATCAGTCAAAAGTAATTGCCATGTATAAAGCTTTACATAAGGGAGATATACCGTCAGAACAGGTTAACCAAGCCCTAACTGAACTTATTTTAAAGAATGAATTGCGTGAACATTACGAACAGCACATGAAAAACGTTGTAGCAATGACTCAAAAGGAATTTAGTGCTCACATCAACGATACAAAAGCATGCTGTCTTGTCTCAGATAACATCGATGAAAATGAACTTGCTCTAGAGAACAAACTAATGTGGTCACATTATGGGAACGGGATGCGAGGCTTCTGTGTTGAGTACGATTATTCTGAATTAGTGCATAGCTTATCGGTTGCATCAGAACAGAACGTCGGCTTGTGCCCTATGGAATACCAAGTACTACAGAAAAACAGTTTTATAGACTTGTTCATTGGAACAGCAGAACGCGATAGAAGCTCTAAGAATCTAGGATCACTGGTAGCTACCAAATCTTTAGAGTGGGCATATGAGAATGAGTTTAGGCTTGTCCTAAAAAGCACAGGTAATGTAAATTATTTTAATCCAGCAGCAATTAAGTCGATTACTTATGGAGAAAAAATGCCAGAAAGTAAGCTTGTTACTTTGTTGTCTGTTCTAAAAGGGAATGTGGGGATTGAGTGTGACGTGTATAAAGCGTATATCGATGTCGAGTCATTTCAAATAAAAAGGAAACACCATTCAAAAACGGTATAACAAAGCATTTAAGAGTGATTCGCAACGCTTGGCAGTTTCGCTTCGCTCAAGTATAGCCAAGCGCCGCTCACACCTTAATGCGGCGTTATGTGCTTTAAAGGAAAATTGGCATGGAAGTATTAGAAGCAAGTCCAGATTTAGCTCCAATGTTAGCGAGTTACGCAAGGGAATGTTTGGACTCGGGTATCCCAAAATATTCGGGTGTAGAGCAAAATCCTGAAGCTTATTTGTCTGGTTTGGTTGAGCGTTCGAACGCAACTACTGATCTACCAAATGGATATTTGCCCAGCACAACTTATTATTGCGTATCAGACTTTGAAATCGTGGGTGCTATTAGAGTTCGCAAAGGTAGCAATGCCAACGTAGAAAATGTAATTGGTCATATTGGCTACGAAACTAGACCTTCAGCTCGTGGTAAAGGTGTCGCCTCATATCTCCTTGCTTGGGTTCGTGACCACGCTTTAGCTGACTCAGCTATTGTCACTTGTTCAATTGATAATCCAGCATCCCAAAAGGTTATCGAAAACTGTGGTGGAGAGTACCTTGGCAACTACACAGATGAAAGCGAGGGCACAGTAAGGCGCTACCGTTTGGCACGCACATAACAAAGCGTTTAAGACGGATTCCCAACGCTTGGCATTTTCGGCTTACATCGGTTTAAGTGTTTATGTCACAATGGTTTAGGTAGGGTGGTAGCGTTGCTCACCACTTAACGCGGCGTTATGTGTTTGATGAGTTTTTAAGGTCAAAGCTACGATTTCATTGAAAATTCGTTCCGTGTTTTCGGCAAGTTGGCTTTGTCGAAATGGATTCTTGAACAACCTGAGATTGATCGTTTTCAAGGTTCTTGGGTTGCCTCAATTGGTTTTTTGATCAGGTTTGTATTGAGTTTCATCGGTTTCAAATCGCTTTAATTGAAATGCATTTTTGACTGATTTGCTTGCTGACATTCGGCTCTGAAAGTCTGGTGAAGCAAAAGGTTTGGTTGTGGCTGAAAGGGCGCTTTCTTTGCTGTTGATTCTGTAAGTGGCTCTCTTTGGCTAAAATCGTTGTAAAATTTAGGGTTTGGTTAGCATCGTTTTTGCACGTAAGTTATTCAAATCTCTTCCTTTCTACGGTGGTTTACTTTGAATTCACGGTAAAATTCACATAACAAGCAATTCAAGTGGATTCTCAACGCGTGGCAGTTTTACTATGCGTCAGGTAAAGTGTTTTACGGTGCAATGCAGCGGCTTGGCCAGTGCGTTGTTCACCACTTAATTGGGCGTTAGCTTACAAGGAGAATTTGTGACTAAATTTGGAGTGATAATTACAGCATTATACATAGCACTGATACTGCTATTACGATGGGGTAGCCTCCCAGACCTTGCAACCATGCCTCTCAATGAGTTTGGTGATTTTTTTGCGGGTGTGTTTGGACCGCTTATGCTTTTTTGGTTAATTCTAGGTTACATTCAGCAGCAGAGTGAACTTCAGCAAAATACGAAAGCACTGGAGTTACAAGCCGAAGAACTCAAGAAGTCTGTAGAGCAGCACAAAGAACTAGTGAAAGCTACTAGGGAGCAGGTACAAGCAGACCTGAAAGTTTTGGAAATCGAAGAAATCCGCGCAATGAGAGAGGCGCACCCAAATTTTTCAATAACGGGTGCTGGCTGGAGTTCTATGTCGGATGCAAAAGTAACCTATCAAATTAATTTAATTAACTCTGGACGACCAGCTTCGAGTGTTAGCTTTAGTACAGTTCCAGAGATAGAGGAAATAAACCCAAAAAGTGTCGTTCATTATTTTAATGAAGGACAAAGACACACTCTGCAGTGGGATACCGAGAAAAGTGGTAAGGCTCCATCTGAATTGAAATTAATCATCAGTTGCAAAGACGCAAACACCAATTCTTACAATAAAATGTTCGATCTTACATTGGATGAAGACAACAAATATCACGTCGTGAATGTCGCAGAGGTAAGCTAACAAACGCTTTAAGACGGATTCGCAACGCGTGGCATTTCTACCATGCGTTAAGTTTAGTGATTTAGGTGGTGTGCAGAAACACCGTATCGCGTTGCTCACCACTTAAGCGGGCGTTATGTGTTTCTCGACTTTAAACTTTTAACTGAACGACGTTTCCATTAGCTTTTATCGGGTATAATCAATCTTTTTCAATGCATGTAATGGAGTATTTTATGGATTTTATTGAACGGCTTCAGGCTCTTTCGAAGAAAGTTTCTCAAGTTTCGGCTAATCTGGCTACCGAAGAAGCAACAAAAAATGCTTTAGTTATGCCCTTTCTGCATTCGGTCCTTGGCTATGACGTATTCGATCCAAATGAGGTTATACCTGAGTTTACGGCTGATACTGGAACTAAAAAGGGGGAAAAGGTTGATTATGCGTTGATCAAAGATGGTGTAGTTCAAATTCTAATTGAATGTAAGAAGTATAGTGAATCATTATCAACAAAGCATGCCAACCAATTATTTCGATATTTCTCAGTAACAAATGCACGTATTGCCATTTTAACTAATGGCTCAGAATATCAATTTTTCACTGATTTGGATGCTCCTAATAAAATGGATGAAAAGCCATTTTTGACATTAGATCTCGAAAATTTAGATGAGCATGTTGTCCCTGAAATAAAAAAATTAACTAAATCCTCCTTTGATGTTGAATCTGTAGTTGATGCAGCAGGTGAATTAAAATATTTGAACCAAATAAAGAAAGTTCTAGGTGAGCAGTTCCAAAACCCAGAAGAAGATTTTGTGAAGTTCTTTACTTCTCGCGTCTATGACGGTGTTCAAACTGCAAAAGTGAAATCTCAATTCCTAGACATTACCACTAAAGCTTTAAAGCAGTTTCTCAATGACAGTATAAATGCCCGTCTAAAATCAGCTATTGGTGCTGACGTCAAAGAATCGATTAATGTTGAAACTCAAGTTATTCCTGCTGAAGACGCAAATGAAAGTTCAGAAAAATCTAAAATTCTTACTACAGAAGAAGAAATAGAAGGTTTTAATATAGTTAAAGCAATACTTAGGCAAAAAGTAGAAGTACAGAGAGTTTGTGCGCGTGATACTCAAAGCTATTTTGGGATTCTGCTCGATGATAACAATCGCAAGCCTCTATGCCGTTTGTGGTTTAATACTAAGCAGAAATATATTGGCATCTTTGACGAAGCTAAGAATGAAACTCGGCATCCGATCGAAACTGTGGATGATATATTCAATTTCAGTGAGCAATTACAAAACACCCTCGCATTATATGAGTAAAAACACATAACAAAGCATTTAAGAGGGACAGTCAACGCGTGGCATTCGTGGTTTACTCGAAAATTTGTGTTTACGGTTGTCTATTTTAGTTCTGTGGTGGCGTTGTCTGCCCCTTAATGCGGCGTTATATGCTTTGGCATCAATATTAGGAATCGAGATGAATGTATTGGCTTAGATTTTTGCCATATTTAAGTTTGGGTGTAGCGACAGTTCTGTGCTTTCTTGGTGCTGAATTTGTGAAAAGTGAAGATTTAAGCTCTGTCTTAACTTCAGTGGCATCCAACGGCGTATTTTTCTTTGTAGCTTATCTTTTTTATGACGTAATTCGTCAGCAGGTGCTTAGAAAAGAGCAAAGCTATATTCACGAGCATATAAAGCGTCAATTGACAGGGTGCATTTTTAACTATCTGTATTTTATTAAGAAAGTCATATATGGGTACAACCTTGACACAAATACTCTCGATAATATCTTAGGGATAGTAAAACTTGAGCAACGTGAATTAAAAAATCATGTAGCAAATCAAAGCTACTTGGGATTTCAGATATTCAAGCTTACAAATGAAGTTCGCAATTTGTTTGATGACATTAGTGGTGATGCTGTGTTTCTCAAGTTCTCATCGCATTTGGATTCAGTAAATCTTCTGAAAATATCCAACAATTTGCAGTCATTGGAGCGTATTTATCGTGATTCTATACCGAATCAACTTGAAGATGCAGGCTTGAGAACCTGAAAATGATCATTAATTCGAGATGTCAAAGAGCCTGCGATCTCTGGAAGAGTCACAGAAAAAAATTGGTCTATTGCCGCCTTGAAG
>NZ_SJFM01000060.1:0-7000 GCF_029478545.1 Vibrio sp. 1180_3 | reverse complement strand
ACCCAGCGTTGCAAGCGGGCTACAAGTTTGACTTGCAAGAGCACTTAGATGAAAGCGCCAACCGAGAATGGTTAGTGGTTGAAGCGCATCATCAAGGCAAGCAGCCGCAAGCGTTGGAAGAAGAGGGTGGCAGCGGCGCAACCACTTATAACAACCAATTCACGCTCATCCCGGCCACTATTACGTGGCGCGCTACACCAAAAACCAAACCACAAACGGACGGACCGTGCATGGCGCATGTCGTGGGGCCTGATGGTGAAGAAATTTTCTGTGACGAACATGGCCGCGTCAAACTGCATTTCCCGTGGGATAGATATTCAAACGGCGATGAGCACAGCTCATGCTGGGTGCGAGTGTCGCAAGGATGGGCAGGCAGCCAATACGGGATGATGGCTATCCCAAGAATTGGTCATGAAGTGATAGTATCGTTTTTAAATGGCGACCCAGACCAACCGATAGTCACAGGCCGCACCTACCATGCCAGCAACAAGGCGCCCTACACACTGCCAGACAACAAAGCCAAAACCGTGCTGCGCAGTGAAACCCACCAAGGTGAAGGGTTTAACGAGCTGAGCTTTGAAGACCAAGCGGCGCAAGAGAAAATCTACCTGCACGCGCAAAAAGACTATGAAGCACTGGTGCTCAATGACGCCACCAGTCACATCAAACACGATAGCCACCTGACGGTGGATAACGACCAGTTCAGCCATATCAAAAATAACCAACACCTAACGGTCGAGGGCGAAAGCCGTCAGAAAATAGCGTTAGATCGTAGCCTTGATGTGGGTGGTTCACTGCACCAAAAAATCGGTGAAAAAACGGTTTTTGATTCAGGTAATGAAGTGCACCTTAAAGCAGGCAATAAGTTGGTGTTAGATGCGGGTAATGAGATCACCATCAGAGCTGCGGGTAGTTTTATCAAAGTGGATGGTGGCGGTGTGCACCTAGTCGGGCCTGCGATCAACCTCAACTCCGGCGGCAGCGCAGGCAGCGGATCGGGTTATGGCGGTGTTGTAGCGGCGTTGCCGAATCAAATGATTGCGGCACCGTCTGCACCTAACTCATTACCATTACAACTATCAGCCGCAACCATGTCCACATTGTCTATTGCGAATGTGCCCATGGCAAAAATGTGTCAAAAACAAAGTGATGGGTCATGTCCTCGAGAAGATTGTCCGTGCGAACGAGGTGCCTCATGAATCAACTCAAGGTTGTTAATTATTGGTTAGTGGTTGATACCATTCGTATTCCTGATGCGATTGATGTTCTTACTCGGAATATGGCCGTTCAGCAGGCGATTGTATTATTTGCTGGTTCAGATTTTGATTACTTGAATGACCAAAGCCCATTAGTTGTTAATTTGGGTAGCGATAAGACAGCATTAGATAAATGGTTAACGCTGCCTTACTTCGATTCAAGCTCGGTTATTTTTGAGCTTGATGCGAGTCAAGATGGCTCTGCATTTAGTGAGCATTTACAGTCATTACTCCAAGTTAAGATCGACAATAAAGCCTGCTTTTTGCGTTTTTATACCAATGTCTTTTGGAATCAGGCTGCATCGCAACTTAATGACATCGATATTGCGACCCTTTTAGGTTCAGCTCAAGCAATTCATTGGGTTAATCATGCACGTCAACGGCAAACGCTTCATCATTCACCTATTCAGCCAGAGCAAAGCCAACCTTTGACTCTGACCTCTCCTATCTTTAAGCAGTGGGTATAAACATGTCCAATAATGCCTATACGATTTTAAAAAATGATTGCTTAAGCTTACTTGCTCAGCGTTTCAATATTCCTCTCGATGAGCTGATCAAACTTAACAGCGAACAAATTAAAGATCCTAATCTGATTTATGAAGGTAACGTCTTAAAACTGCCGCCAGATCTAACCAAGCCAATTGAATTTGACGGTTCGCGTATTGAATTGGTTGAGCCGCCAACGGCTTTGAACGGTGGAAATGATACGTGTCAACCGCCCAAGCAATACGATGATATTTTGTATGTTCCTGCTCATCCTAAAACGGGTAAAAAAGCTTGGTATGCGCTGACTAAGCAAGCAAAAGAAAAAGTTGAGGAAGAAAAGGCGTACATGGCGCAAGCCATTGTCGAGAATGATTCACAAGCCACGATGAAGAATCTCAATAAGTTGGGGTTGATCTCAAAGTTTGCCGCCAAAGTTCACGAACAGTTTATGACGTCAGATGATGCTGAAAAATATCAGGCACTGCTGCTTGCTAAGTTGGTGATCAAAAATGAAGCATTCAGAGTTGATGGGACCAATCCGAATGATTATCTGATCACAGTGGCTAGACTGATTGGCGTGTCGCTGGAAGAAACTCGCGAGAAGTTATCTAATCGAGAGCAAGCAAAAAATACCCATTTATACTACGGAAAGTTCAGCTCTTTATATCGGCCATCACCAGAAGGCCCTCTGTTCGAAAAAAATATTAATCAACAGTTACGGGCACTGGTGATTAAAAAAATTGAAAAAGAGGTCGAAAGCCTAGAAAAAGCCGCTGAAAAAGCAGCAAAAAATCATGTTGCAGATGATGGCAGCAAGTTTATTTATGATAAAAAGCTCGAATATTTTACTAGTAGCCAGCAAAAGAACTTGGCATCTTGGATACAGCAAGTGCACCTAAACCGTGATAAATCAGATCAAGAATTGCTTCGCAGCAGTTATCAACAGTCTCGTGCTTATTTAAAGCAGTGGCCAACACAGTTGCAGCAAGCTCTAGAACAAGGCTCTCGCATGTCTACGCTCGATAGTAAAGAGCAGCAAGCATTTCTTGATAAACAAAAGCTGTTTGTGTGTGCGATAAACTTAAAAAACATCAACCATTATGGCTTAGTCGTTAAAGAGCAATGTCTAACCTTAGACCAATTAGAAGGAGAGTCAGGCGTAGCTTGTGGTCCCGAAGCATTAAAAAAAGTGAAGAAATGGCGAGAATCGGGGGATGCCTTAGACATCATCAATGACAGTCAACTGATCAAGGCTTTATATGTGGAAACCGCAGGTGATCAATTTGACAATGATAGTTTGGACGCCAATCTCGATAGAATTATTAAAGGACCTGCGGCGTGGTCTTACTTCACAGCAAAAGCACTGATCGCGGTCGTTAATACCACGGTTATTAAGCACCAAAAAGCATTGTCACAACTCCTTGGCACTAGCAATTCAACACCTTTTAATGAACTTTTTAGGCAATTACTTTGGGTTAAAAAAATCGCTTTAGCTCGGTTAAATTACCTAAAATCTCTTGCTCAAAAAAAGGCAGCGCAAGGCGCTGATGAATTAGTGTTTACTTTGGGCAACGCGAGCCAGATGCCGCCGGCTCTTACCTTGTTATGGGATGAAACTACATTTAAACCCAAGGAAAAGCATAAGTCAGGCTTTATCAATAAAGCCGGAACCAACGATATTCAAGCGGTGGAGTGCTGCTTGCTCTCAGATGGTAAAGTATTCTACATCCGAGGTCCACACTGGTTAATACCGGAAACTAATGGAGATCGACTGTCTACCTTAGCGGCGGGGCACGTTCGAGTCATTACTGAAAAAATCACCTTTAATGCACCGCAATCAAACGGAAAAAACATTGTAGAAGCAGGGTCTGTAGAGGACGCACTCACAGCGCTCACCAAGCCTGAAAGTAAAGTAGATTTAATGCCATTAAAAGCCAGTGCTGGGTTTGATACTGCTTTTTGGCAAGATAGCTATCATTACCAAGGCGGTATTGGTCCGAATGGTGAAACGTCCGCCTATTCTGTTGACGCTGGAGCGCAGTTGCTGCGTTTATCAACCAAGGCGGAGACCGAACTGAATACCCCTTTAAGCTCCTATCAAAATTTAATTAAAAAACGAGATATCGGCGGCTCAGGGGCAATCTCGGATCAATTCACCGCCTTGCAAGGTCAGCTCAGTTTTTCATTTTGGCTTCCGCTTGAACCAGAAAATAAAACGGTGAAGGAAGAGCAGGTCGAAAAAGTGAAAGGGCATGGGATTAAATTAAAGTATATCGATAAAAACAATAAGGAAATCGAATATAAAGCCGGTGATCTACGGGTTTGTATTGCCGGTTCAGTTTATGGTCTGGCGGCCGCTTCATGCCAATTGAGTGCTAAGTTGGCAATCGGCCCGAGTGATGTGAGTGAGGGTTTTGGTATTAAAGGCAGTACGGTAGGGCTATTGGATGCCAATGTTTATAATGGCTATGCCTTACCCGGAGCGAACCTTGCGAGTGCCGAAGCTGCTGGTTATGCAGGGGAGGCCGCTGTTTCTGTTGATGCGTTTGCTGGAGTAGAAGCAGGGGGCACTTTAGGTGCAACGGTTTATTGGGCCCCACCTGCGGTAAAATTTGTTACGCAGAGCAACGCGCCCAAGGTACCGAAAAAATTAGGATCGATTGATGGTAAACTGTCTGGCTCATTTGGCGCAGGTTATCACGCTGAATTTCGTTTGCTGATCCAAGGTGGGGTTATCATCTTGGTCGCTTCAGCGGGATTGGTAGTTGGGCCCGGTTGCAGTGGTAAAGTGGCGATCAATCTGGATGCCAACGCCGCCGATGAATTTATTGGCTGCTTACTTGGGGTATTAAAACAGAGTCATTTCCGCCGTCTAGCGATTTTTGGGGAGGCGGATGCCAATGGAGTCAACGAGAGTTTTAACGAACTCAATGACCTTATGACACTAGCTGTAGGCTTAGGTTTGAATTTGGCGCAGGTGCTATTGATGCCTGTAACGGCGTTAGCGGGTTATAAGCAACAGGTGTTGAGTCAAGAATATGCGCCGTTTTTAGCCGAACGTATAACTGATACCAAACGAAGTGCAATTATGCGCCAATGGATAGTGACATTACCTCCTGAAACGCTCTGTAATATTTTAAGCTGCTTAGTTCAAGGTCAATCCAGAACTAAGCAGGAAGCTAATCAACTTCAAGCCCAAGCCATTGTACAAATTATGCAATGGCTAGCAGCAGATGAAAGTATTGGTGAGGAAGCAAACCAGAGGCAGTGGAAAGAAACTCTGATTGCGATGGGGAAACTTCCCGAAGGCAAAAAAGACCATAAGGTTGAATGGCAAACCTATCAAGCGCAGTGGCTTAATTTGGCTAGGTTTGTGAAAAGTATTAGTAATCAAGATTTGATGGATTATTTTGATCAATCTTCTAAGAAACTTTGTAAAAATATGGTGTTAACTCGTTATGATGAATCGTACCAAAGCGGTCTGTTAGTGGGAATTAAAAAGCCAACCCAGTATTATGCCTACCCGATAGACCTTGTGCAAAATCCGGTGGTAGGCCAAAAAGCGCAAGTGATAAAAGAGACTGGGCTTGCTCCCAATCACTACGATATAGTACAAACGGATGAAATTATTATCAATTGGAGTATTTATGACGCTTTATCTTAATCGGCTTATCCGTCTTGTCTTGCTGCTGAGCGTTATGGTTGGGCTGGTGGCTTGCAAGCCTAACCCACAAGACGATATTGCCCTATTTCAGCCATTTATTACCGAGAATGTTAATAAAAAATCAGCTGACCCTTATATTTCGAGCACCGTAAAGCCGGGAGATAAGATGTATGAAATACTGGTTAATATTCAACATGGACAATGGGATATCGCAGAGGAAGGATTATTACGTTTAATCGATGAGGGCAATCCTGATGCTATGTTATGGTACGCACGTATGTTGCTCTTGGATAACTATAAGAGACGCGAAGTTACCAACTTAATATTTCAGTCATTAACTTTGGGTAATCCATACACAGCCTTAGCTATTTCAAAAAATAGCCATGCTTGTGCTTATTTGGGGGCGGGTTCATTAGATAGTCAGGTTGTTCAATCGTTAGGAATTAGTGACCCTAATTCAGCTCAACTTTGCACAGAAGATAATTTTACAAAAGCGATCGAGCTTTTTAAACCCCTTGCCGCACAAGGCGATTTGCGTGCTCAATATTTTTTACTAAAACAGCAACAGTTAGATCAATCGAAAGAAACTAGGGCTCAGTATATTCAAGAGGTGATTCGCTTCGCACAAGCACATTACTACCAGCCGTTGATGGACTATGTGAATACCATTTTAGTTCGCCCTGAGGGTAAAGTTAAGTATGAAGCTAAAACTCCAGAACAATATCAATTAGTGATTCAGTTGCTAACAATTGCGGCTAATAATAATTATATACCAGCAATAGAGTTTATTGTTAGGCAAGATGTTGATATAAAAAGTAATGATGATTTATATCTAAAGCTAAAATTTTTGGGTGGTACACATTTTTATAAGACCAGATTTTTTGAGTTTAAAGATGAATTTAACAATGAACAATTATATTGCTATGCTACTTTGTATGAGGCTATTACGGGTTCAGACAAGCTCTTTCTTGGGGTAGAAAACAAGAAAAATGTTTCTAAAGATTGCAATGTAGAGCAAGAAATAAACAAAATGGCACCTATGGTATATATCGATGGTTTTACTAGCCGTGATGATTGGGTGGATTGATAACTATCATGACGCTTTATCTTAATCGACTTGTCCGTCTTGTCTTGCTGCTGAGCGTTATGGTTGGGCTGGTTGCTTGCAAGCCTAACCCACAAGATGACATTGCCTTATTTCAGCCATTTATTACCGAGAATGTTAATAAAAAATCAGCTGACCCTTATATTTCGAGCACCGTAAAGCCGGGAGATAAGATGTATGATTTTTTAATCAGATTGCAGCATGGCTCTGTTAATCCTGAGATATTAAGACCTTTGATTGTCCAAGGGGATACTGATGCCATGGTGTGGTATGCCAGAATAAAATTAATGAGCATTCAGAAGAGAGGCGAAGTTATTTCATTACTACAGAAATCACTGCTTGAGGGCAACCCTTATGCTGCATTATACCGAATCAACTTGAAGATGCAGGCTTGAGAACCTGAAAATGATCATTAATTCGAGATGTCAAAGAGCCTGCGATCTCTGGAAGAGTCACAGAAAAAAATTGGTCTATTGCCGCCTTGAAGTC
>NZ_SJFM01000005.1:0-163510 GCF_029478545.1 Vibrio sp. 1180_3 | reverse complement strand
CTTCGAGTACATAGAGGTTGATTATAATCGGACGAGAAGGCACAGTGCTCTTGGGTATCTAAGCCCTGTTAACTTTGAACAGCAAAATGTCGCTTAATGTGGTGTCCAGTCTTGCTGGAGCAGATCAGTCTTTTGTTGTTCTAACACCATTTATTAGTGGGTTTTGAACTTACTCACCAAATTATTTAAATCAACCGCTGAACTCGCAAGGCTTTGTGAGTTCAACTGAGCTCTGCTAGATACATCATCAACTTTTTGTGTATCTTCATGCACTTGCTGAATATTGCGATTAATTTCTTCAGCAACAAGGTGTTGCTCTTCTGCTGCGGTTGCAATTTGCGTATTCATGTCATGGATTGCTGATACTGATTGATAAATACCACTGAAACTCTCATTAACTGATTCCGTGGTTATCACTGTTTTTTGTGATGCATTTAAGCTAATTGTCATTTGTTCTGCTACCTCTTTAGTCCTATTTTGCAGACGAACAACTAAACCGTTTATCTCTTCAGTTGAATCCTGTGTGCGTTTAGCAAGAGCACGAACCTCATCAGCCACCACCGCAAACCCTCTCCCTTGATCACCAGCACGAGCGGCCTCTATCGCTGCATTTAATGCTAGCAGGTTAGTTTGTTCGGCAATGCCGCGAATAGTATCTAAGATCACGGTGATACCTTGGCTATCACCCTCGAGCTCTTCAATCGTTATTGAAGATGCTGAAATATAATCGGCTAATTGATTCACGCTAGAGACAGCGGTATGAATATTTTGTTGGCCTTCACTAACCAATTGCTGACTATCATTAGCGGCTTGTGCCGCCGAACTACAGAGTGTTGCTACTTCATTGGCCGTTGCAACCATCTCATTAAATGCCGTTGATACCATTTCAACAGCTTGATTTTGGCGTTGAGAAACTGCCAATAAATCTTCAGAAATCGTCGCTGCTCTTTGCGCCGATTCTCCCATTTGTTCTCCAGCTTGCCCTATTTGCTGTACAAGTTGTCGAATTGCTTTCAAAAAAGCATTGAAATAGCCAGCTAATTGGCCAGTTTCATCATTCGAACGAATTGCCAGTTCTTTAGTCAAATCTCCCTCACCTTCAGCAATCTCTTGTAACCCCTTTGAAACCAAACTAAGTGGTTTAGCTATCAATCCGGCTAAGAAAAGAGCACCAATAATAAAAATTACAGCCAAAACAAAAACAATCGCTAGAATGTATTTGATTAAGTTATTGCTTTCTGCCATGACCTCTTCGGCGGTGATAAGACCGACAAATTTCCAGCCTAATTTTTCAGAAGGTAAAACATTTGCCATATATTCGACACCATCAATCTGAACATCAATAAACCCTGAAGAGGTTTGGCCTATGGTTTTATACGCTGATGCTAAAGAATTAAGTGCTTTAAAATTATTGTTGGGGTTTTTAGCATCAACCAGCACATTACCACTATCTTCTACCATCATGATGTAACCGGTCTCACCTAGCTTTATCTCCTTGACAATATCGGTAAGCGTTTTTAGCGATACATCAATTGCAACTACGCCAGCATTTTGAGTTGTACTTGTATTGAAAGAAAGCACGTTACTGACAATTGTTGCATCATCAGGCTCCCAGTAATAAGCTTGAGTGCGTTTTATCTCTCCTGGATTGGACATCGCGGTTTTGTACCATGGACGAACACGAGGGTCGTAGTTGTTTGATGCTTTACCTGTTGGCCATTGTATGTATCCCCCCTCTCTCGTCCCCATATAAACGTAAGCGTAGCCCTTATGTGACTTACCCATGAGATCGAGCTGTTGATAAATTCCACGCTCCACTATGCCATTTTGATCTGGTGTCATCGTTACTGATTGTTTATCAATATATTGGGTAATGGAACTGTCCACTTTTTGTAATGAAGGCGAGTTTGCTAACATTTTTACATTTTGCTCAATACCCGAAAAATAGATGGCGATGGCGTTATCAACCTGGCTCATTTCCCCATGACTTCGTTCAATAAAATCACCAACAGCTTGCGCACGTAAGTTCATCACCATTACTGTTGAAACAATCGCAACAGGGATAATAGTCGCAGAGACCAATCCGAGCAGAAGTTTGGATTTAATTTTCATCGTTGGTACACCTTATCCCTGTGTTTTGTTGAGGCTTATTTTACCCCTCCATATTAATAAGTTAGTTAATAAATGTGAGTATGCAATGTTACTTAAGCACTAATTCTAAAATAATAGTACTGCTATACTGAGATACCATCGGCTAAACCCCCTAACAGAAATACACGCAAGTAATCTGTATTGACATACAATAACGATAAGTAGAAAAAAATAGAGGCAACGATGGATAAGCGAAGTATGGCTGTGATCATGGCTGGTGCGTCAGGTCTGGTTGGACAGCACGTGCTAGAAATGATGCTAAAGGAACAAGCCGTCTCTCGTATCTATTCGCTGGTACGAAAAAGCTCTGGAATTAAACACAAGAAACTGCACGAGTTTATTCAAGCTGATTTACAAATCACTCATTGGGATGAAGAAAATATCAGCCCCGAGCTTGGTGTTATTACTTTAGGCACTACATTAAAACAAGCAGGCTCAAAAAAGGGGTTAGAAAAAATAGACTACGAATTAGTATGCCAAGTCGCGCAAACTATGAAAACACTTGGCGTAAAGCGTTTAGCGGTGGTTTCAAGCCTTGGGGCCAAAGTACGATCATCATCTCATTACTTAAGATGTAAAGGACGTATGGAAGAAGCTATACGTCGCATGGGTTTTGAACAAATAACCTTTGTTAGGCCTGGACCACTGGTTGGCAAAAGAGCTATTGAACGTACCGATGAAAAATGGACACAGCGTATCCTTTGCTTGATGAAACCACTATTGGTCGGACGGATGAGAAACCTAATTCCGATCTCAGCTCAAGATGTAGCGCGAAGCCTTTTATATAGCCTTTTTCAACAGCAAGTTCGCCATATTGAAGTTCTACATTCTTCCGAGATGTTAACACTGCTTAACAAATACCGATAAATAAGTCAGATTTCAACCAAAGTGCATTAAAATCAATCAAAACAAAGGTATTGATAACCTTTTGTTCTAAATAATATTTATTTCATATTTTCATTCACGCTATTTGTCCGATATGTTCACCCTCAATTACTCTTTCTTTTATAAAACCCAAAGTCGGTGAAGTTGTTTTAAAAATGCAACGTTATCGCACTGGGTACCCCAGTTTTTAAGGATGTCTCACATGTCAGTTGCAGTTATCGCCTCATTAGCGGTATTTGTTGGCATTCTGTTTTTTCTATTCGGACAACAGAAAAAAGCCCACACTCTTTCTCGCCTAGTGCTCCTCGGTTTAATCTTTGGTAGTGCCTTTGGTCTCGCTTTACAGCTCGTTTTTGGTGAAGGTAACCCTATCATCAAAGAAACATTAAGCTGGGTAAATGTTGTTGGTAACGGTTACGTTGGGCTACTAAAAATGGTCATCATGCCGTTGGTCTTAGTTTCCATGATCGCCGCGGTGGTGAAATTAGATAAAGGTGGCTCACTGGGTAAAATCTCGGGACTGACAATTTCTATCCTCCTGTTCACAACTGCAATCTCTGCGTTGATTGGTGTTGCTGTCACACAAACTTTTGGCCTCACCGCCGAAGGTTTGGTTGAAGGTGCACGAGAAACCGCGCGCATTGCGGTATTGGAAAGTCGAGTTTCAACGGTGAGTGATCTCACCATTCCTCAAATGCTATTGAGCTTTATTCCAACTAATCCTTTTGCTGATTTAACAGGGTCTCGTTCGACCTCTATCATTGCCGTGGTGATTTTTGGTGTGCTAACCGGTGTTGCAGCACGAAAAGTGATGCAAGAAAAAGAGGAGCTCGCGTCTCCGATTCGCACTTTTGTTGAAGCGGCGCAATCAATTGTGATGCGTCTAGTAAAAATGGTTATGGCGCTGACCCCTTATGGTATTGCCGCTTTAATGGCGAAGGTTGTTGCAACATCAAGCGCTGGTGACATTCTGAACTTACTCGGCTTTATCGTCGCATCTTACGTCGCAATTGCACTTATGTTTGTCGTACATGGCATATTAGTGTCGTTTGTCGGTGTAAACCCAAAAGAGTATTTCCAAAAAATTTGGCCAGTACTGACTTTCGCGTTTACTTCACGCAGCTCTGCGGCCACCATTCCTTTGAACGTAGAAGCTCAGATCACTAAACTTAATGTTCCACCAGCAATAGCAAATCTCTCCGCTTCTTTTGGTGCGACAATTGGCCAAAACGGTTGTGCGGGGATTTACCCTGCAATGCTAGCGGTAATGGTTGCGCCGACGGTTGGTATTAACCCAATGGACATCCACTTTATTTTGTCTCTTGTTGGTATTATTGCGATTAGTTCGTTTGGCATTGCCGGTGTGGGTGGCGGCGCAACCTTTGCGGCGCTTATCGTACTACCTGCCATGGGTTTACCTGTAACAATTGCCGCTTTGCTTATCTCGATCGAACCACTGATCGACATGGCTCGTACCGCATTGAATGTCTCAGGGGCGATGACTGCGGGGACAATTACTAGCCGTCTGCTTGGTGATAAAAGACCACAAGTACAACAGCAGCAAGCGTAAGCGCTTACTGTTGATTACTCGTGAACAACCGATGCCTATGCATCGGTTTTTTCTTTTTCGCTGATGATTACAGATCCATATCGCTTCACACATTGCTATGTAAGACGGGCAATGGTCTAATAAACCTAACCTTTCAGCAACTGGATACTATTGAATGCGACAAGAGCACACGCCTACTTTCTTCTTTTTTGATTATGAAACTTGGGGAGTAAGCCCAGCAAAGGATCGCCCTAGCCAATTTGCTGGTGTTCGCACCGACATGGATTTCAATATTATTGGCGAGCCGTTGGTTATCTATTGCCAACTTCCTGCTGATTACCTCCCCTCTCCAGAAGCGGCGCTTATTACTGGTATTACCCCACAAAAAGCGATGAGTCATGGTATTAGCGAGCCAGAATTTATAGCTAAAATACACGCTGAGCTATCAACCCCTAATACCACCAGCCTTGGCTATAACAGCATTCGATTTGACGACGAAGTCACACGCTACACTTGCTACCGAAATTTTATTGATCCGTATGCATGGAGCTGGCAAAAAGGCAATTCACGTTGGGATTTACTTGATGTTATGCGTGCATGCCATGCATTACGTCCAGAGGGTATCAACTGGCCAGAAAATGAAGATGGGTTCACCAGTTTTAAATTAGAGCATTTATCTGTCGCTAACGGTATCGAACACGCGAATGCTCATGATGCAATGGCCGATGTTATCGCTACTATCGAACTTGCAAAAAAAGTCAAAGCCGCGCAGCCTAAGTTGTTTGATTACTTTTTCAATATGCGCCACAAACGTAAACTCAATGACCTCGTTGATATAGTCAACATGACGCCACTGATGCACGTTTCTGGCATGCTCGGCCGTGAATGCCAATACACCAGTTGGATCGTACCAATCGCCTGGCACCCCACTAACCAAAACGCGGTGATTGTGGTTGATCTTGCGAAAAACCCGCAACCATTGATAGACCTAAACGTCAAAGAGTTACAGCAACGCTTATACACAAAACGAGACGATCTTGCACCGGATGAGCTGCCCGTACCAATCAAGCTGGTGCACCTTAATAAATGCCCCATTTTAGCACCGGCCAAAACGTTAACCGCGGAAAATGCAGAAAAGATAGGGATTGATCGAACGGTATGTTTGCAAAACTTAGCCGTGATTAAACAACACCCTGAAATCCGAGAAAAACTGGTTGGCCTTTACAGTATCGAGCGAGAGTATCCGGCCAATGATGATGTCGATAGCCAGCTGTATGACGGATTCTTTTCGCCTTCGGATAAAGCCGCTATGGATATTATCCGTGAGACCGACCCGGTAAATTTATCTGCTTTAGAGATTAGCTTTAGTGATAAACGGATTGAGCCCCTACTATTTCGTTATCGCGCGCGCAACTACCCTTTGACACTGAGCGATGAAGAACAACAGCGTTGGGCTGCATATTGCCGTGAATATTTTGAAAATCGTATTGAAGAATATAGCCTCAATTTGGAAAACTTAGTTCATACCTATGAGAGTGACGAAAAGAAAATCGCTATTTTAAAATCCGTTTACCATTACGTGGAAACTATTACCCGTTGAAAATATGACTAGCTGGCAGTAAGACGATTTAACTATTTAGGCAACAGCATGCGAAGCGGTTGCCTAGCTCATTCAGTCTTACCTTGTTAACCAACAGCACTCAACGTTTCTGACTTAGACACGGCACAATTTTTTATGTTGAATACATTCGCAAAATACATTGTCTCATTAGGCCTAATTCTACTTTGCCTACTAGCGGGCATTAACCTACAAACTTGGCTTGGTATCTCTATTCCAGGCAGCATCATTGGTATGCTGATCCTATTTGCACTAATGGCCAGTGGATTGGTCCCTGTAGAGTGGGTTAAACCAAGTGCTAGCCTGTTTATTCGTTACATGATTTTGCTTTTTGTTCCGATAAGCGTTGGCTTAATGGAGCATTTTGAGATACTCATTAACAATGCGTTACCGATACTTGCTAGTGCCGTTGGTGGCACATTAATTGTGCTTGTTTCTCTTGGCTGGCTGCTGGATCGTTTTTTGAAAAAGGGGAATAAGTAATGTGGCTGCTAGTAACTATCTTGGTGTTTTTTTTCACGCGCTGGCTTAGCAAAAAATGCAAAACACCACTGATGAACCCTTTATTAATCAGCCTTGTAATCATTATTCCTATTTTGCTGTTTTTTAAAGTCCCTTTTGAAACCTACTATGCAGATAATCAATGGTTAAGTTTGCTATTGCAACCTGCCGTGGTAGCCCTTGCTTATCCTTTGTATGAACAACTGCCACAAATACGTTTGAACTGGCGCATCATTACATTGGCCTGTGGTGTAGGCAGTGTTATGTCGATGCTGACCGCCAGTATGATCGCTGTGTATATGCAAGCCGATATTCAGTTAATCGCCAGTTTGCTGGGTAAATCCGTAACTACACCGATCGCAATGGAAGTGTCGAGTAACTTAGGAGGAGAACCTGCGGTTGCCGCCATTTTGGTGGTTATAGTTGGATTATTTGGAGCGATTCTCGCCTACCCTATCTATAACCTGTTAGGTATTACGCACCCGATCGCTAAAGGATTAACAATGGGAACCGTATCGCACGCCTTGGGTACCGCCACCTGTGCTGAGAAAGATCCTCGTGATGCCGCTTTCAGCTCTCTGGCTTTAGTCGTGTGCGGTGTCATTACATCGGTTTTAGCGCCAAGCTTTTTTGCCTTTTCAGTGTGGTTAGCAAGCCTATAATCATTACAATAACCGATAGATTACAAACAAACATTGACAGGAAGTATTTGACATCTTTCACTTAATCTCAGGCTGCAATCGATATCATGTGTGACCTCACTCTAATTATGAAAAATGAAATATCGTTACATTTATCAATGTGATCACAATCACGGAGAATTTTCATTTGTCACCTAGAATAGACTTCAATACATTGATAAGGATTCACTATGAAAAGCCGTATTGAACAAGCACTAGCTGATACACCAAAACCGATTGCAGAGTTTTTGGCCGCTATTATGCTGTCAGATGACTTTGATGCAACTCTATCACCAGAACAGTTTGAGCAGTTGCTTGCAATATCTGGATTAGAAGACTCGGAATTACGCCTCGCCTTGCTGCCTTTCGCTGCAGCTTATGCTTATGTGCCACTTTCTAACTTCTATGTGGGAGCAATTGTAAGAGGCTTATCCGGTCGCTTATATTTTGGTGCCAATATGGAGTTTTCCGGCGCACAGTTAGGCCAAACCGTTCATGCGGAACAGTGCGCAATCAGCCACGCTTGGATGAAAGGTGAACAAGGTATAACTGATGTCACCGTGAATTTCAGCCCATGTGGTCACTGCCGTCAATTTATGAATGAGCTAACCACCGCTAAATCACTGACCATCCAATTGCCAGAACGTGACGAAAAATCTCTCGATGAATACTTACCTGATTCCTTCGGACCTTCTGATCTTGGTATCGAATCAGGCCTGATGGCGAGTGCAGATCATGGCAAAATGACCAGTGAGGGTGATCAATTAATACTGGCCGCGCTAACAGGTCTAAACCGCAGCTATGCTCCTTACACAAAGAACCTAAGCGGTGTTGCCTTACGAGTCGAAAGTGGCAAAACCTTTATTGGCTCTTATGCTGAAAACGCGGCTTTCAATCCGAGCCTACCACCACTACAAGTTGCCTTGACACAGTTAATGATGAGCGGTGAGAGTTTTGACCAAATTACTTCCGCGGCACTAGTAGAAATGGCCGAGGGAAATATTAGTCACCTCGCAGATACACAATCAACTCTCGAAGTGATTAACCCTGACATTCCCGTTTCCTACCTGATGGTTTAACCACATCATAGTGGCATAAAAAATCCTCGAGCAATCGGGGATTTTTTATTGGCGGAAAAACAACAAGCGATACTCATACCATTTAATAAAAATCCCTTCAAAACCATGACGGCATTGTGAAAGGCTGTTAATTTAGCGTAAGGGTTTCATTTAAAGATCAACGGATTGATTTATGTTTGAGCAAGTGGTTAATATTCTTTTCCCGGTCATAGCCTTAGTGGGCGTAGGGTTCATGATAGGTCGTTGGCAAAAACCAGATTTTCGCCCCATTAATCGCATCAATATGGACGCTTTCGTTCCGGCTCTTGTTTTTTCATCTCTAGCAACCATGCCACTCGACACTCAGCAACTTCCCTTGATTGTAGCTTCTTTAGTGGCCGTTTTGATCCCCGCTCTTTTGATGATTCCCATTTGTTTGATGATGAAAATTAACTATAAGGCGTGGGCTCCATTACACATGTTTCGCAATAGCGGTAATTTAGCGATTCCGCTTTTCACCTATACATTCGGCGAGTCTGCATTAGGGTCAGCCGTCTTATTATTTGTGGTTTCAGCATGTCTACATATTAGCCTTGGCCTAGCACTTCTTAGTAAAGGCAATCCATTTAAGCAGATCATTTCTACGCCGTTATTCATCGCTGCCGCTATTGCTATGACATTGAATGTATCGGGCATTACCGTTTGGAAACCTCTTTATGAAGCGACATCATTACTGGGGCAAGCCGCGGTTCCCGTGATGTTAATTTCTCTCGGTTCTCAGATGATCAATTTGAAATTATCAGGGTTCAAAGTCGGGGCGATTTCTAGCTTGTTATCTTTAGCCACTGGGGCAGTGAGTTTTCTGCTGATTTACTACTTCATTCCATTACCCACTATGCAGCTACAAATGATGGTTTTGTTCACCATGCTCCCCCCTGCCGTCATGAACTATCTGTTTGCAGAACGTTTTAATATTGAACCAACAAACGTCGCGTCAATGGTATTGTTTGGTAATTTCTTTTGCCTAATTACACTACCAATTCTACTCACTGTTGCCCTCTTGCTATAGTTTATCTTACTTATAGAACAAGCAAGAACCATTGAATGTAAAGATTGGTGAATTAGGTTCACAGAGCATCACCAGAGGTCTAAGATAATAACCATGTCAATTTTGTGGGTTATCAGTCATGAAAATGATCTTCTTGGTTTGCCTATTGCTTTGGTTGCCCTCAGTGGTGGTGACATGGGATAACACCGTAGACTTCTTCTACTGGCGACATCACTTTGTTATCTTGACTGGCTTCCTTGCTTTAGCCTATATGAGTGTTGCAATGCTGACCGCAATGCGCTTTTCGAAAGTGGAGCAATGGCTAGACGGGCTGGATAAAAGCTACGCGGTACATAAATCGCTCGGGATACATGCCACAATAGCTTTAACCTGCCATTGGCTACTTATGAAAATTCCCAAATGGCTAATATTATTGGGTTGGCTCGAACGACCGCACCGACAAAATCGTATCCACCAAATACAAGATGCTATTCCTTGGGCCGCACTAGCTAAAGATGTGGGAGAGTTCGCTTTCTACGCATTCGTTATTTTTGTTGGAATCAGTTTGTTTCAGGCGATCAGCTATCGCCATTTCAAATTCACACACAAACTTGGCGGTGTCATCTTCATGGCCGGAGCGTTCCACTCCATTGTCTTAATTGATATTAGTTCGGAAACGATGGGCATGAATATCGTCATTGTTAGCCTAGCGCTACTTGGTTCGGTTTGCGCCCTGATCTCCTTATCAGGACGCATCGGGCAAGCAAACAAAGTGACCGGGCAAGTTAGCCATGTTCAACCGATCTTAGATGAAAGCGGTCATGGTGATATTGTGCACTTTTCAATTCAGCTATCTAAACCTCTCTCTTACCAAGCTGGGCAGTTTGCTTATTTAAGTTTTGATGATAAAGAGCCACCTCACCCATTTTCCATTTTGTCTTACCAGAGGCATAACAATCACATTGAGTTTGCCGTAAAAGATCTTGGTGATTATACCCACCACTTAGTCACCTCTATCTTCGTGGGACAAAAGGTAACGGTTGAAGGTGGATATGGGAAATTCAACATACCCACTAGTCGTGAGCAAGTATGGGTTGGAGCTGGCATTGGTATCGTACCTTTTCTTGCTTGGTTACAAAGACTTAGCTCTACTCCCCATAATAATAGCCAGCACATCACACTCTATTACTGCCGTGAATCAGACCATCAACAATATTTTGTTGAATTACTCAATCGGCTGGTTCCAAAACTACCCAATGTGACGTTGCAAGTGTATACCGCCAGTCATAACCAACGTTTATGTGCCCAACGAATCGCAAACCAATTAGATTTACAACAAGGTGAAGTGAGTTTTTGTGGCCCAAAAATTTTTGGCCAAACGCTCAAAGAGCAGTTAATCAGCATGGGGTTAGATCGCTGTCATTTTCATAATGAACTCTTTAACATGCGCTAAAAACATTGATTGCAGCACAAAAGCAAACGTTTGCTTTTGTGCTGATTTTCAGTATCATTCTGGCTGTTTTCGCTATTACTTTTTGCATGAATGTAAGGATTCACTATGTTTGGTACTGCTACACGTGAAAATGCCACTCGCGTTTTACTGCTTGGTTCAGGAGAATTAGGTAAAGAAGTGGCGATTGAATGTCAACGTTTGGGTTTAGAAGTGATCGCATGTGATCGTTATGCCGACGCACCAGCGATGCAAATTGCACACCGTAGCCATGTAATAGATATGCTCGATGGTGATGCGTTACAAGCAATCATTGAACTAGAAAAACCAGACTACGTTGTACCAGAAATCGAAGCGATTGCCACCAGTAAACTTGTCGAATTGGAAGCGCAAGGCCTTAACGTTGTCCCTACAGCTAAAGCTACTCAACTGACGATGAACCGAGAAGGAATTCGTCGCCTTGCCGCAGAAACACTCTCCTTACCGACATCGCCTTACCAGTTTGCCGACAGTCACGACGATTTTATCGCAGCAGTAGAACAAGTTGGGATTCCATGCGTAGTAAAACCCGTCATGAGCTCGTCTGGTAAAGGACAAAGTGTGATCAAGTCTTCCGAGGATGTGGAAAAGGCATGGACTTACGCTCAAGAAGGCGGCCGAACAGGAGCTGGTAGAGTCATCATTGAAGGTTTTATCGATTTTGACTACGAAATTACGCTACTCACTGTGCGTGCCGTTGATGGTGTGCACTTTTGCGCCCCAATCGGACATCGCCAAGAAGACGGTGACTACCGCGAATCTTGGCAGCCTCAAGCGATGTCAGCTAATGCCATTAAAGCCGCAGAGTACGTAGCAGAACAAGTTGTGAATGAATTGGGCGGTTACGGTCTGTTTGGAGTAGAACTGTTCGTAAAGGGTGATAAAGTGATTTTTAATGAAGTCTCACCTCGCCCGCATGATACAGGAATGGTGACCTTAATTTCTCAGGACATGTCTGAATTTGCTTTGCACGTGCGAGCTTTTACCGGCATGCCAATCCACTCCATCACTCAATATGGTCCCAGCGCTTCAGCGGTAATTCTTGGACAAGGTTCATCAAACAATATTCGCTTTGATGGCATTGATGAAGCTCTTGCCATGCCGAAAACTCAAATTCGCTTGTTTGGTAAACCTGACATTGATGGCCGACGTCGACTCGGTGTGACCTTGACGCGTCGCTCTTGTATTGAAAGCGCAATTGAAGATGCGATTGATAGTGCCAAAAAAGTCAAAGTCATTTATTAACTTATATTGACCTCTAAGTAAAATAGGCAGATACCCTGCCTATTTTACTATTTAATTTGCTTCAATAAGCCATACGTCTTCAGCAAAACGAGTCAACCCTTGCTTATTGATTTTAGGGTGTGATTCATCAGCATCATCACGTGATAAATGGGTCACTGTATAACCCGAATACAACTGGCGTATTTCCTCTTCAGACACACTAAAAGGAGGGCCAGGCATTTCATCTTGCACATAATCCAAACTAACCAGCAAAATACGACCTTTGGGCTTTAAAAGTGATTTTAGCCTATTTGCATATTCAATTCGCATTTCTGGCGGTAAAGCAACCAAAGCTGCTCGATCATAGATGATATCAACCGCTTCCATAGGGGCTGTAAAATAATCACCTGAATAGATCGATAATTCATCAAACTGGTAAAGTTCATGCCAACTGTTAATGCGTGTCACTTGTGGTGTATAAAAATGTTCGGAAAAAAATGAACGAACCGCGATTTCACTCAGCTCTACACCTTGAACGGCATCGTGCTTGGAGGCTAACCAAATTAGATCTTCACTCTTTCCGCACAAAGGAACAAATACACTATCTTCTCGCTGCGGCTTAGTATACCCCCAAAACTCAATCAACAACGGGTTTACATCCTCTAAGTGGAAACCTATTTGGTTAGCAGCCCATTTGTTGTGCCAAAATTCAGGATCTTTCATCTTATTGCTTGCTCTCATCACTCATGTATACGTGCCGTTAAACGACGTAAGTTAACTAGCCTAACCTATCTATTGCGCATCTGGTAGCATCAAAACAAATTCATTCATGTTTGGTTAATCTTCACCCGATATACTTGGTTACAACTTGATGAGAACAAAACCACTGCCTCAACGTCAAACTACGTGAGCAACTTCAAAGTTAACAGTTTTACTGATTCATCAAGATTGAGTTTCACTGATTGAACCCAAGATAATCTTTAGATATCTCCGGTTCGTTACAGAATTCGGACTAGACGTTTTTAGGATCTTTTAAGTTTCCCTTTTGCCTAAACGTCCCGTAAGGAGAGTCAATGAGCTTATTTCTACGTACCACAGCATTGATGCTACTGGTATTAAGCCGTGCACCAGCGTTTGCTGCCGTTCCACTGATTCCGGAAAGTACTCCTGAAATCAACGAATCTCAACAAGATCAATTATCATCAAAACTCTTCAAACATAGCCTTAGCGGTCTCTACGGAATTCAATCGATCAACACTCAGCCCTTACAACCTTATAACGATTTTGAAGTACTCTATAGCAAAGCGCATCAAGCTCAGTTTGAACTTGAAACTCTATGTAAGAGTGCAGCGCTATTAACGTCAACTGAAGCATATTTCGCGGGTGTTAAATCAAGAGATCGAGCACTGACAAAAATTGAACATGAACTCGATGGACGCGCAGATAGGATTACCGATTTAGCTCGAGCAACCATTGTCGCTAACGACGTGCCTAGCCTAGTTGAAGCTTATGAAGTATTAAACCGTGAAGCGACGATTGTTAAAGTAAAAAATCGCTTTAAATCACCAGGCGCTTCTGGCTATCGCGATTTAAACTTGCTAATACAACTGCCTAAGACCAATGTCATTGCAGAGGTACAATTACACCTCAAAGCGATTGCCGATGTGAAAAATGGCCCAGAGCATGAGTTGTATGAAAAAATTCAACAATTTGAGCGTAATGCTGCCAGCGAACGCCGTGCGTTGAATGAATTTGAAATGGCGAAGATAAATCAGTTCAGACGTCAATCTATAGAGCTTTATCAAAATGCATGGCAACCCTATATAACCACTCATATTCAAGCAGCTTAAGACTCCACTTAAGATAAATGCAAAAAGACCACGCTAGGCGTGGTCTATTGCTCGGTCTATTTTTCGACTTTAATGTTCTCGACTCGGGCTTTCAATTTCTGCCCTGGGCGGAACGTTACGACACGTCGAGCGGAGATAGGAATATCCTCACCTGTTTTTGGGTTTCGACCCGGACGTTCATTCTTGTCTCGAAGGTCAAAATTACCAAAACCAGATAGTTTTACCTGTTCGCCACTTTCAAGCGCCTTGCGAATCTCTTCGAAAAACACTTCAACCGTTTCCTTGGCATCCCGTTTACTGTATCCAAGCTTTTCAAACAGGTTTTCAGCCAATTCGGCCTTTGTGAGCGCCATAAAACTTCCCTCAAAGCTATGTTAAACCTTGCTGCCTGTCAGCAGCACCAAAGCATTTTCGCTTAGCCAATCAACAACATATCGGCTCTACTTGAAAAGTGTATGCCAAGCTTCTGATTTTCGCCAACTTTTTTATTCTCAACAAAATTAATAATTTCATCAAAAAGACGCATATCATGGCTATATAGCTAGTGTTTGACATTAAAGATTTCAAAAAAGTACTGATAATTTAGTGGGTTATGTCGAATTTACAAACCAACACAGAATTTCACACTATGGATGACTATCAAAATTTTTTATGAAAAAATTTATTTTCTATAAAATCATAGACTTGTTGGCTGGAAAATTCATTGTTCAACGCAATAAAAAAAAGCAGGCTCTAGTGAGCCTGCTACCTATAGCTAATTTATTAACTAGTGATTAATCACGCAGTGCGGCACCATATTGCTCACCAACGGCAGAGACAATCGCATCTACCGCGTTGACAATATCGGCTTCTTCTAATGTGCGTTCAAGCGACTGAAGGCTAAGCGCAATAGCCAAGCTCTTCTTACCCTCTTCCACACCTTTGCCTACGTAAACGTCAAACAGTTTTGCATCTTTTAGCAGTTCACCACCTGCAGCGCGACATGCATTTACTATGTCACCGGATGCTACTGAATCATCGACAACCAATGCGATATCACGACGGTTAGATGGGAACTTAGAAAGCGAAACCGCTTCTGGAATTACTCGGCTGTCAATTGCAGACCACTCGATTTCAAATACAACCGTACGACCATTCAAACCGAATTTGCGTTCAAGTTCTGGATGCACAGTACCAATAACACCAATAACTTCACCATCAACAATAACCGCAGCAGATTGTCCAGGGTGTAACGCAGGGTGCTTAACTGCGGTAAAGCTGTATGCTTTACCATTAGCCGTTAGTTCTAGAATCGCCTCTAGGTCGCCTTTCAAGTCAAAAAAGTCAACCGTTGCCGTTTCCATATTCCAATGCTCTTCACCACGAGTGCCAGAGATAACACCCGCTAGCATCGGTTCTTGACGCATGCCATTTTCTGCCGTTGCTTCAGGAATAAAACGCAGGCCATATTCGAATAAACGAACACGTGGCTGCTGACGTTTTTGGTTATGAACAACGGTATTTAATAGACCTTGAATTAAACCTAGGCGCATTGCTGACATATCCGCAGAGATTGGATTTGGCAGAACCAATGGCTCAACACCAGGAACCACTAACTTTTGCTGTTCAGGTTCAACAAAGCTGTAAGTAATAGCTTCATGATAACCACGATCAACCAGAAGGTTACGAACGCGTTTAAGCGGTAAGTTAGCTTCTTTATGATCATTCATGCTCAATGCAGCAATAGGGGCTTGATTTGGGATGTTGTTGTAACCGTATATACGACCGACTTCTTCGACCAAGTCTTGCTCTATCGCAATATCGAAACGCCATGTCGGTGCGGTTGCACTCCAACCTTCATTAGTTACTTCTACCGACAAACCAAGGCGCTGTAGAATCTCTACAACATCAGCATCTGAGATAGAGTGGCCTAGTAAATTGTCTAACTTAGTACGACGTAATGTAACCGTATTTGGCGTTGGAAGGTCTGTTGCAGACTCTACAGCAACCACAGGCGCGACTTCACCACCACAGATTTCAACTAGAAGCTCCGTTGCGCGCTCCATTGCGCTTGCTTGTAGTGCATAGTCAACACCACGTTCAAAACGCATTGAAGAATCTGTATGTAAACCATAACTGCGCGCACGACCACGAATATGATCCGGAGCAAAGAATGCACACTCTAGCAATACATCTTTTGTTTCTGAACTAACGCCCGAACCTTCGCCACCAAAAATACCTGCAATCGCTAATGCTTTACTGTGGTCGGCAACTACGAGTGTATCGGCATTTAATTCAGCTTCTGTGCCATCAAGAAGCGTCAGCTTTTCACCTTGCTCAGCCAAACGAACGACAATACCACCATCGATCTTAGCCAGATCAAAAGCATGCATTGGTTGACCTTGTTCTAGCAAGACGTAGTTCGTAATATCCACGACAGGGTCGATAGAACGAATACCACAACGACGCAGTTTTTCTTGCATCCATAGTGGAGTTTGCGCTTGAACATTCACGTTCTTAACCACTCGGCCAAGATAACGTGGACACGCCGCTGGTGCCTGCACATCAATAGCGACAACATCATCAATAGATGGCGTAACACCTTTAGCCATTGGCTCTGTAACATCTGCACGGTTTAGAACGCCCACTTCACGCGCAAGACCACGAATACTGAAGCAGTCTGCACGGTTAGCGGTTAAATCTACGTCTACCGTTACATCATCGAGATTAAGGAATTCACGGAAATCGGTACCGATAACGGCATCTTCAGCCAATTCCATAATACCATCTGATTCAACGTCAATACCTAGCTCAGTAAATGAGCAAAGCATACCGTGAGAAGGTTGACCACGTAATTTTGCTTTTTTGATTTTGAAATCACCTGGCAGCACGGCGCCAACCGTAGCCACGGCAACTTTAATTCCTTGACGGCAGTTAGATGCACCACAAACGATGTCCAGTAGCTCTTCTTCGCCAACGTCAACTTTGGTGACGCGCAATTTGTCTGCGTCAGGGTGTTGAGCACACTCAACTACCTGGCCTACTTTTACGCCAGTGAATTCGCCAGCTACAGGTAGAACATCGTCTACTTCTAAGCCAGCCATTGTGATTTGGTGTGTTAACTCGTCAGTTGTAACCGCAGGGCTTACCCACTCACGAAGCCATGATTCGCTGAATTTCATTGTATCTCTACCCTTTGAATTACTTGAACTGTTTAAGGAAACGTAAGTCGTTCTCGAAGAACGCACGTAGGTCATTCACGCCATAACGAAGCATCGTCAAACGTTCAACACCCATACCGAAAGCAAAACCAGAGTATTTTTCAGGGTCAATACCAACACTACGAAGTACATTCGGGTGGACCATACCGCAACCTAAAACTTCAAGCCACTTACCGTTTTTACCTTTTACATCCACTTCTGCTGAAGGCTCTGTAAACGGGAAATAAGACGGGCGGAAACGAACCTCAACTTCTTCTTCAAAGAAATTACATAGGAAATCGTTGAGAATACCTTTTAGCTGCGCAAAGTTTACATTCTCATCAACTAACATACCTTCTACTTGGTGGAACATTGGCGTGTGAGTTTGATCGTAATCATTACGGTAAACGCGACCTGGAGCGATAAAGCGGAAAGGTGGCTTGCCGTTTTCCATGGTACGAATTTGCACACCAGAAGTATGGGTGCGCAGCATCAAATCAGGGTTGAAGAAGAAGGTGTCGTGATCAGTACGAGCTGGATGATCTTCCGCAATATTCAACGCGTCAAAGTTGTGAAACGCATCTTCAATTTCTGGACCAGACTCAGTATTAAAACCAAGCTCACCAAAGAATTGCTCAATACGCTCAACCGTGCGAGTCACTGGGTGAAGACCACCATTTTCAATACGGCGACCAGGCAAAGTAACATCGATGGTTTCAGCGGCTAATTTCGCTTCTAGTTCAGCACGTTGTAGCTCATCTTTACGAGCGGCAATCGCTTGTTGAACCGTTCCTTTTGCAACGTTGATCTCTTGACCTGCTGCACGACGTTCTTCTGGTGGCAATTTACCTAAGCTTTGGAGTTGAGTCGTTAACTCGCCTTTTTTGCCTAGGTACTGAACACGCACTTCATCAAGTGCGACTAACGAATCCGCCGCGTTGATCGCAGCGGTCGCATTAGCAATAATCTCTTCTAGATGTTGCATCGTTTCCTCATCTACCCGTTGGTAGTGTCCGTATCGGATGTTTTGTATTTTTCAGATAGCTACACATAGTATCTAAAGCCACAACTAAAGCCAAATTGAAATGATATCAAGCCTTTCTATTGATGAAAAAAAACACATTATCTTTGCTTTGTTGATTTGTCGCGGTCCATACGTCTATCAATAGCTTGATATTTCCATTCGTAAGACCAATAACTATACCCAAACAATCATGTTTAATAAGAGAAACACATATGGACATTACCATTACCGAAATCACACCCACCGATGATCAAGATATCTGTCACATCATCAAATCGGTAGGTGCAGAATTTGGCGCTGTTGGTGAGGGTTTTGGCCCTTCAGATGCAGAAGTTGAACAAATGAGCCAATACTACGGCATAGAAACAAAAAGTATTTATCTGGTCGCAAAAATGGATGGAAAAGTAATGGGGGGGGCTGGTATCGCTGCATTTAATAGCAGTCAAGAGGTTTGCGAACTCAAAAAATTGTTCTTGTTGCCTGAAAGGCGCGGCCACGGATTAGGGATAAAACTCAGTAAAACCTGCATGAAATACGCTAAAGATATGGGCTATCAATCGTGTTATTTAGACACATTATCCAATATGACATCGGCCATTCGTCTATATGAGAAACTTGGGTTTTCCCACTTAAATGAGCCGATGGTGGGTACGGAGCACAATGGTTGCGATGTCTGGATGATCAAGGAGCTTTAGTTACATCGTTGGATAAACGCAATTCTTACCAGCTTGTTTAGCCTTATACAGTGCGTTATCCGCCTCTTTGATTAATTCATCGTATATTTTCATATCGGCACTGATTGCCGCGACACCAATACTGATACTTCCACGCCAATCTGTTGCCCCTGTACTAACACGCATTTTGGAAACACGTTGGCGCGTTGATTCAGCGATATGCAGACCGCCTTTTAGATCAGTATGCGGGCATATAACGAAAAACTCATCGCCCCCAAGACGACATACAATGTCATCACTACGGAAGGCATATTTTAATTCGTGAGCCAGCTCAATCAACACCTTATCTCCTGCATCATGACCACAGCTATCATTAATTACTTTAAAATGATCGGCATCGATCATGATGCAAACTAATGGATATCGATGTTGCACAGCTTCTGTCCAACATACATGCAAGTGATGCATAGCACTACGGCGATTAGGAAGCGACGTCAGTGCATCGGTTAGCGACAACTCTTCTAAACGTTTATTCGCCTCTAATAGCTGTTTAGTCCGTTCCTCAACTTTATATTCAAGTGATTGGTTGAGTTTTAGTAGCTCCTTATTGCGCATCGATACTTGTTCAAATAAACCATTCAACGCATTTAACAGTGGCTCTGTTGCAGAGTCTCGCTGCCGTTCTTCTTGTCTGTACGCTTCTTCAGACGATAGACCTGACTCAATAGCCTTTATCTGCCGAGCCAAGTTTTGATCAATACCGAGTATGTGATAAGCCAACCAGTGAATTAAAAAATCCAACAATTGTTCTGCCGAGCCGTCATCCTGTTGATGAATAAAACTCTGCATACTCGCAACTTCAGCCATAAAAGCTCTATGGACCTTAATATGCTGTTCTATATGGCTAGGATAAACTCCTTTGTTTCTCATCAATTGCTCTTCTTCCTTAAAATGGAATTCGGCATATCGAGAAAGTTCAAAAAGTGCGACTCGAACATCTTCTTCTGCAATATTATTTTCAGAAATAAGCGCACCATATTGGTTGATGATCCCAACCAAATATTGATGTTGTTCATCAACATCACCAATTCCCGTTTCAAAATGTTTATCCCAAAGAAATGATTTCGTCACACTATCCACCCATAAAGCCTGCAACCATACAGACAATAAACACTAATCCATGAAAATATATACCCAAACTACTAGGAGTTGCAGGTAGGCGGCAAGTGAGAGAATCCCCATGAGCATAGACAAACTATGTGATTGGGGTGAGCAAACGTAGCCAACACCGCTGCAACTTCAAATAGGAAGGGTGTAGTGGAATTATATATCAATTTATTCACAGCCACTGAGTCAGAAATGAAAACTATATGTTCTCTATCAGCATCATCGATCACAGATTAGAAATTTAAGATAGGGGAACAAAAGCGTGACCTCAACCTTGTCAAGGTTGCGCTACGCACAAGGAAAAATGCCGAATATTTAGATGTAAAAAAGCCCCAGCATTTCTGCTGAGGCTTTAATTTTGGAGCGACACACGAGGTTCGCTTTCTTTTGAACTAAAAGCTTGACCTCAAACTTGCCAAGGTTGCGCTACGCGCAAGGAAAAATGCTGAGTATTTAGATGTAAAAAAGCCCCAGCATTTCTGCTGAGGCTTTAATTTTGGAGCGACACACGAGGTTCGAACTCGTGACCTCAACCTTGGCAAGGTTGCGCTCTACCAACTGAGCTAGTGTCGCATACTGCTTATGCAGTTAAAAGATGGTGCCCCGGGCCGGACTTGAACCGGCACGACTCGAAAGTCGAGGGATTTTAAATCCCTTGTGTCTACCAATTTCACCACCAGGGCACGCAATTCTTGATTGCGATGCTGTTTACAAAATTAAGTAACACCATCTTAAAGATATCGAAATTAGATTCAATATCGCAAAATTTTGGAGCGACACACGAGGTTCGAACTCGTGACCTCAACCTTGGCAAGGTTGCGCTCTACCAACTGAGCTAGTGTCGCAAATGGAGGCGCGTCCCGGAGTCGAACCGAGGTCCACGGATTTGCAATCCGCTGCATAGCCCCTCTGCCAACGCGCCTCTGTTACTTCAATCGAAGCGCTACTTTGTTGCGTTCCTCTTGAGTACGGGATGCATTCTACGGATTCGATGAAATGAGTCAACACTATTTTTTTAGTTTTTAAATCGTTTGACTACTTTGCATTCAAAAACGGCTGATTTGCTCAATTTAATAGCAAAATATGGCGTCATTTCTATGAGATAACTGTACTTTACCGCAGATAAAAACCGATAACAGAACCGACTAAACGTAAAAAACGGGCCGTAGCCCGTTATTTAATGATGTTCTTCATTGAGGAGGTCATCTTTGGCCGCCATCAAATATTGAGCCATAGACCAATAGGTCAAAACTGTGGCGACATAAAGCGCGGCATAACCTAACCAGACCATCCAATCATCATAGCGCCAGATAAGGATCCATAGTGCGAACATCTGCGTACCGGTTTTAACTTTCCCCACCCAAGAAACAGCGACACTTGCACGTTTGCCAATTTCTGCCATCCACTCTCTTAGTGCGGAGATAATAATTTCACGAGCAATCATTGTGACCGCAGGAATGGTAATCCAAATACTATGATAATGTTCAGTAATCAAAATAAGCGCTGTAGCAACTAAGACTTTATCAGCAACAGGATCGATAAAAGCACCAAAACGAGAGGTTTGGCCTAGTTTACGCGCCAACATTCCATCAAGCCAATCGGTAAACCCTGCGACCCAAAACACCATTGCTGCCGCAAAAGGCCCCCAGCCATAAGGAAGGTAGAATACAACGACAAATACCGGTATTAGGAAAAGTCGTAGCAAAGACAAAATGTTGGGAATATTTAAACGCATATTTTTAGGCTCTTATCCATGGCGCGTTAATGTTGCGTCATTTTACTTATTGTTTCAATGCCTGATAAATGTTTTCAGCTAAAGAATGGCTGATCCCCGGCACTTTGGCGATTTCTTCAACAGTTGCCCGCTTCAACTCTTGTAATCCACCCATATACTTTAATAAGGATTGTCGGCGCTTTGGTCCTACCCCTTCAATCTCTTCTAACGCACTCGTTCTACGGGTTTTTCCGCGCTTAGCTCGATGACCAGCAATGGCATGGTTGTGGCTTTCATCCCGAATATGTTGGATAAGGTGTAAAGCAGGCGCATCACTAGGAAGATTAAACTCCTCACCTTCTATAGTCACCAGTGTTTCCAAGCCCGGTTTACGAGTTATCCCTTTAGCGATACCAATCAATATCGGCCTTTTAGGCCAATCTTGCCAATGCGTGGTGATGATTTGATGCGCTCGATTGAGTTGGCCTTTACCGCCATCAATAAAAATCACATCCGGTATTTTTTCGACATCAATTTGTTTTGAATATCGACGTTCTAGTACCTGCCCCATCGCGGCGTAGTCATCACCTCCGGTAATACCAGTGATGTTATAACGACGATATTCTTGCTTCACCGGACCTTCTTGATTAAAGACCACGCAAGATGCAATGGTGCTTTCTCCCATGGTGTGCGAAATATCAAAACACTCCATGCGCATAATATTTTCAACGCCTAATACCGACTGAAGTGCTTTAAAGCGCTGGCCGATGGTCATCCGATGATTAATTTTGGTTGTAATTGCGGTCAATGCATTGGTGTTCGCCAATTTCAAGTATCGACCACGTGTACCAGTAGGACTGACATGAAAAGAGATTTTACGACCAGCGACACTTTGCAATGCATCTTGTAATGGCTTTGCATCTTCAAGCAATCCTGAATTTAAAATAATGCGGCTAGGGATCGTACGAGCCTCATTGTGGTTTAAATAGTATTGACTTAAAAAGCTATCGAACACCTCTTCTTGAGTGGTGTTATTGGGAATTTTAGGGAAATGGCTGCGGCTTCCGAGGATTTTACCTTGGCGGATCATTAAAATATGAATACACGCAATGCCACTTTCTTGAGCAAAACCTAAGACATCCATATCGTCCATGCTATCTTCGGAAACGAACTGTTGCTCTTGAACGCGTCGTATGGCTTGAATTTGGTCTCGAAATTGAGCCGCTTGCTCAAATTGAAGCGTTTGGCTCGCTTGCTCCATTTTCTGAATCAAGATTTCCAATACTTGATTGTCTTTGCCTTGTAAGAATAAGCGCACGAAATTGACTAACTCAGCATACTGTTGATCAGAAATGATGCTGCTGACACAAGGCGCAGCACAACGGCCAATTTGATACATTAGACACGGTCGCGTTCGGTTACTGTACACCGTATCCTCACACTGCCGTACTGGGAATATTTTCTGGATGAGATGCAAAGATTCCCGAACCGCACCCGAGTCAGGATACGGGCCAAAATACTCTCCTTTGCGCTTTTTTGCACCTCGGTGCAAAGAGAGCCGAGGGTGTTTATGCCCACTGATAAAAATATACGGATAAGACTTGTCATCGCGCAATAACACATTGTATTTAGGTAAATACTGCTTAATATAATTGTGTTCGAGGATCAACGCTTCCGTTTCAGTATGCGTTACGGTAACGTCAATTTTGGCGATATGGCTAACAAGCGCGCGCGTTTTCTCGCTATCGATGTTTTTCCGAAAGTAACTAGAAAGGCGCTTTTTGAGGTCTTTAGCTTTGCCAACATAAATAATATCAGCCTCGGCGTTATACATTCTGTACACACCGGGCTGATTAGTGACTGTTTTAAGGAAAGCAGCCGAATCAAACGGAGTCGTCACTACAGAGTCTCAGTGTCTAACATTCCGTGTCGAATAGCTAAGTGAGTCAACTCTACATCACCATTAATAGCCAGTTTGCTAAATAGACGGTAGCGATAACTGTTCACCGTTTTAGGGCTAAGGTTAAGCTGCTCAGAAATATCCGTCACTTTCTGACCTTTAGTGATCATCATCATGATCTGCAACTCTCTTTCTGAGAGATCAGCAAATGGATTTTCAGAAGCTGGTGAAAATTGGCTTAATGCCATTTGCTGAGCGATCTCTGGTGAAATATAGCGTTGACCGCTATTCACTATCCGAATCGCATTAACCATTTCGTCAGGACCAGCCCCTTTGGTTAAATAACCGGCGGCTCCTGCTTGCATCACTTTGGTAGGAAACGGGTTTTCAGTATGAACAGTCAACACTATAATTTTTACGTCTGGGTTAAAACGTAAAATCTTTTTCGTTGCTTCTAAACCACCGATCCCCGGCATATTCATATCCATTAAAACAACGTCGACATGATTGTTGCGACACCATTTTACAGATTCTTCACCGCTGACAGCTTCCCCTACTACGTTCATTCCACGGACGTCTTCAATAATACGTCGTATCCCTGTGCGAACCAGCTCGTGATCATCTACAAGGAAAACACTAATCACTCTTGTATCTCCACACTCATCTATTGGCTCTGCACCCACTTGGTAGTGGATAACAGCATGGCTGCCTATATTAACTTAAAATCTGGTTTTTGCTTACACTGAATATGTGCTCTAACCGAAATTTTGGCAAGTACTTATTTACCTTGCTAATCAATCCATGAGAATTTATCAACAAATCAATAGTTTCATTATATTAGCAAATAACTGTCTGTCGATTGAGATCATTTTTTGACAAATTTGAAGCTCACCATAAAAATGCAACCAGCCTCATAGCAAAGCAAAATAAAAGCAAATCAATTGGTTATTAGTGATTGACACGGTATATCGAATTGTCGCAGGCAACAACATATCATTAACCAGAATATGAGAAGCTAAGTATTTGGCTCCGAGCTCTGATATGATGCAGCTTAAGAAAATGACTACAATCTGGATCAACCACGCTTGAGTATTCAACAAGGCTTTTTGCTCACTCGTCATGCAAGAGACATCAAAGGTGCCACTCATATCGAACTTTGGCTAGCAACTCCGCAAGGACCGAGCCAGTTGATCATCCGTGGCGAAAAGCCAGTATTTTTCATCTCCCAACTGGAGATAGAACAGGTTCAGAGTTTGGCAAGCCAACACAGCTTGTCTGTCAATTGTAAGGCATTGGAATTAAAAGATTTCGAACATAACCCATTGGCCGCCTGCTATTGCCCGACGCTCCACACCTATGCAGCACTGATTACCCTCTTAAAACAGCAACAGATTCAAACTTTAGAAGATGATATCAAGCTGGCCGATCGCTTTCTGATGGAACGCTTCATTAAAGGCAGTGTTGAATTCACCGGTTTACTCACTCACCAAAGCCGTTATTTAAAAGTTGAACAGGCCAAATGTCGCTCTGGGCATTACATTCCTAGCCTCAAAGTCGTCTCTCTCGACTTAGAATGCTCAGAAAAAGGCATTCTCTACTCAATTGGCTTTGATAGCCCAATGGATAGCCGTGTGATTATGATTGGCGAACCGCAGCCCAGTGAAACAGCGATCCAATGGGTAAAAGATGAACGTGCCTTATTGCAAGCGCTTACCGACTGGTTTAAGGCGTTTGATCCGGACGTCATCATTGGTTGGAACGTGATTGACTTTGACTTCCGGTTATTACACAAACGAGCAGAATGGCACAACACCAAATTAACCATCGGACGTGGTAATCAACACAGCTTCTTTCGTACTTCAAACCAAAGTCAGCAAGGTTTTATCACCATTCCAGGACGTGTAGTACTTGATGGAATTGATACTTTAAAAACGGCGACTTACCACTTTCGCTCATGGTCGCTCGAAGCCGTTTCTCAAGAATTACTGGGTGAAGGCAAAGACATCCACAACGTGCATGATCGTATGGATGAAATAAATCGCATGTTTAGAAAAGACAAACCGTCGTTAGCTAAATACAACCTGCAAGACTGTGCGCTAGTAAATAAGATTTTCCAACATACGCATTTACTGGATTTTGCTATAGAGCGCTCACGTCTCACTGGGGTTGAGTTAGATCGCGTTGGTGGTTCAGTGGCTGCATTCACGAATCTGTATCTACCGCAATTGCATCGTGCCGGTTATATTGCGCCCAATTTACAGCCAGAAAACTGGGTTGCTAGCCCCGGTGGCTATGTTATGGATTCTATCCCTAACTTATATGATTCAGTGTTGGTGCTCGATTTTAAGAGTCTTTATCCCGCTATCATCCGCTCATTTCTCATCGATCCGCTAGGGTTAATTGAGGGATTACAGCTCACAGTGGGTAACAATGAAAACGAAGCAGTACCAGGCTTTCGTGGTGGGCAATTTCATCGTAACAAACACTTTCTGCCCGAGATGATCGAAAATTTATGGGCAGCTCGAGATCTCGCTAAGAAGAACAATGAAAAAGCTTTTTCTCAAGCGATAAAAATCATCATGAACTCATTTTATGGGGTATTAGGGTCTTCAGGTTGCCGCTTTTTCGATACACGTTTAGCTTCGAGCATCACTATGCGTGGGCATGAGATCATGAAGCAGACCAAAAAGCTGATTGAAGAAAAGGGTTATCAAGTCATTTACGGTGATACCGATTCAACCTTTGTCTCTTTAGGTGGCGAATTCTCACAGCAGCAAGCGGATGATATCGGCAACGCACTGGTCGACTTTATTAATCAATGGTGGGCCGAGCATTTACAGGAAGAGTATCAGCTTAGCTCAATTTTAGAGCTTGAATACGAAACCCACTACCGTAAGTTTCTTATGCCAACGATCCGTGGTTCAGAAACCGGCTCTAAAAAACGCTACGCTGGATTAATTGGTGAAGGTGAACAAGAACGGCTGATTTTTAAAGGGCTTGAAAGTGCGAGAACCGACTGGACACCGCTCGCACAACGCTTTCAATATCGGCTGTATTCGATGATTTTTAAAGGTGAAAACCCCGAAGCTTTCATCAAAGAGATTGTCGAGCAAACACAAAGTGGGCAACTCGACCATGAGCTGGTTTATCAAAAACGTCTACGACGTAAGCTACATGAATATCAAAAAAATGTGCCACCACAAGTCAGAGCAGCTCGCTTAGCCGATGAGATCAACATGCAACTCGGACGACCACTGCAATATCAAAACCGTGGGCGCATCGAGTACTTAATCACTATTAATGGTCCTGAGCCTAAAGAGTATTTAAAAAGTCCTATCGATTATCAGCACTATATCGATAAACAATTGCAGCCCGTCGCAGAAGCCATTTTGCCTTTTGTTGAACTGAATTTTGAACAGCTTAGTCAACCTCAGTTGGGCCTCTTCTAAAATAGAGGCTAGCAACGAAATATCTAAGTACTACCAACGTCATCATTTATCATGCGCTAATACGATGGTACCAGCGCACGATCAGCCAATCCGAAATTCTGTCTTTTTGTACTGCTTTACAAGCCAGTGACCATAGGAATCTAAAATACCGATCACCGAACGTTTGGCAATAGGCCGCCCAGATAACAAAATACCGAGCCTATCGATTTCAACTTCCTTTTCTGGGTGATAACGAAGAAATTGTTGGCCACATTCAATCGGGTCATCAAACCAACCTTTGTCACGGTACATCACCAGAGCATAACTTGCCCGCAATAGCTTTTTAGCAATCACAATCTGTGCTTTGCTCTGCTCACTGGCGGAATTGGCTTTGGCGATTTTATCGCGGTAAAAAAGCACCCAATCTTCAACATCCATATTCCAGTGCTTGGCAATCTCCCAACTGGGTTCAAAATCACCAAAGCACTCAGCTAAGTCATCCCCCCAAACACAAACACAGCAGTGGCGAAGCATAAAGCCCCACGTAAAAATACTATCGAGCGAGGCAACCTCCGATACTAACGCCGTTTTTATCGACACTTCCGTTATGTGTGGAAAACTCTTTTGGAAACGCCATTTAATGGTGTTGAGTAACGTGGTTCGAGTTTCGGGGAAATCCGCGTGTGTGACCACCACAACGTCTAAATTTGAGCGACCATAACGTGCTGTTTTTCTCGCCACACTGCCATACAAATAAACACTGTGCAGATTGTCCCCCAAACCCGCACGAAGAAACCTGATGAGATCATCAATCGCTGCTTGGTATTCAGTTTGAAAAGCTTGTTTAGGGTCGATAACCGATAAATACATAACAAAAAACGTTAATTAATAGAGAAATGGAACACGCACGCCATGTTCTACCATGCAAACCGATCAATCAAGATATTCCTTTTCTAGAGCTGCAAGGTATAATGCGCCGAAATTAAGTATGAAGGAAAAATTCCATGCCAAAGGCGAATGAATTAAAGAAAGGTTTTGCCATCGTTTCTGGTGGTAAAACACTACTCATCAAAGATATCGAAGTGACTACTCCAGGTGGTCGTGGCGGTTCTAAAATCTACAAGTTGCGTTGTACTGATTTAAACACTGGTGCGCGTGTTGATGAACGTCTAAAAGCTGACGATTTTGTTGATACCGTAGATATGAACCGTCGCGCTGTATCGTTTTCTTATGTTGACGGTGACGAGTACATTTTCATGGACAATGAAGATTATACTCAGTTCACGTTCAAAAAAGACGAGATCGCAGACGAACTACTGTTCATCACTGAAGAAATTCAAGGTATGTTCGTCGTCGTTGTAGACGGTTCAGCGGTTGCGCTAGATGTACCTTCATCAGTAGAACTTGTGATTGAAGAGACTGACCCTTCTATTAAAGGTGCTTCTGCATCAGCTCGTACGAAACCTGCGCGACTAAGCACTGGCCTAGTTGTTCAAGTACCAGAATACGTAGCAACGGGTGATCGCATTATTGTGAACACTGCTGAACGCAAATACATGAGCCGAGCATAATAATGTCTGATTTAATTTCTTACGACGACGCGATCGACGCTGCCTATGACATCTTCCTTGAGATGGCTCCTGACAACTTAGAACCAGCAGATGTAATCCTATTTACCATGCAGTTCGAAGAGCGCGGAGCTGCCGAGTTAGTTGATGTAGGCGATGATTGGGTTCAACACGTGGGTTTCGACGTTGATAAGGAAGATTACGCGGAAGTATTGATCGGCCTTGTGAATGAACAAGACGATGTGCTAGATGATGTGTTCGCAAGAATGCTCGTCAGCCGCGACCCAGACAAAAAGTTTTGCCATATCCTATGGAAACGCGATTAATCGTATCCATATCGGAATACAACGCCAATCGCTTTGATTGGCGTTGCTGTTTCTAACCTAGGTAACGCATATCTTTACTTTTAAGTCGTGCTATTTGTGTCTGGCATCGCTTTCCACCAGTTGGTAATGAATCACATACAACTGCTCTATCCCAGGGTAAATATCTTGGATAACTTGCTTGAGCGTTTCCAAGCTCATGTTTTCTTGCGCAGCGTGAAACTCACTCAGTTCACTGAATAAAATAGGCTCTACCGCGTCAATTTTCAGTCGACAAAACCACTTCCCTTCTTCCAACGTGCTCACATCTACGATCGAACCAGCCTGATAGTGGCTCTCACTTTCATCTCGAATGGTGATCACTTTCTTTTTTGCCAAAATATCCGCTTCGAAACGCGCGAAAAAAGTCATTTCAGTGGGTATAGTCATTTATATTTTCTCTAATTTATCAAACAAAAACATTCTAAGGGGTTATTCACCAAAGCCCAAATAAGTTTATTGATGTGAGATGAGTGGTAACATCACGCATCGACAGTATCTAAACATTGCATTTTTCAGTCACTTCATTAATTATTTGTATATTCAATTAAAACCGATAATACCGATGTCAGCCTCACCATTATATAAACAAATAAAACAGTTTATTTTAGATAATATAGAAACGGGTCACTGGCCGGTAGGTCATCGTATTAGTACTGAGTTAGAACTGACTGAGCAATTTAATGTCAGTCGAATGACCGTCAATAAAGCGATTAGAGACTTGGTTTCTGATGGCAAACTACAACGCCGGCCTAGGCTCGGTACATTTGTTTGCGCCCCTGAAGAGAAAGCAGAATCACCGCTACTGGATATCCGCAACATCGCTGATGAAGTGATTAGCCGCGGGAAAAATTACCACAGCAAAGTGCTCAAACAAGTAGCATTAGCCGCCGACGAAAATGTAGCGACCAAACTTGGCGTCATGCTTGGGTCACAGGTCTTTTACAGTGAAATCATACACTTTGCGAATAAATCCCCCTTACAGCTAGAGGTGCGTTGGGTCAATTGCCGCTATGCACCTCACTACCTTGAGCAAAATTTCTCTTTAATCACTCCTAATCAGTATTTATCGCAAAACTGCCCGTTAAGCGCCATTGAGCATACCGTAGAAGCGATTATCCCTGATTCTCATACCAAGCAATTATTACAGTTAACGAGCAATGAGCCTTGCTTGCTGTTAAATCGAAGAACATGGAGTGGCGATAAGTTAGTCAGTTCTGCACTGCTTTATCATCCAGGTTCTAAGTACAAATTAACCTCTAAAGTACTGCTCAGCTAAAGTTTAACATTCCACCATTTGATCACAGTTCCGCAACATTACTCTTGCACAAGCTGCCTTTTTGCCTTATTTATTTGTATATACATTTAAGCATTTGTAAACTTGCATAGAGAAAGTGAGAGCAACCATGGATTTGATACTGACTAATGCTCGAGTTGTCAGCATGGAAAAGGGTAAACAAGGCTACCGGCCCAGTGCGCCTCAAACCATTTATATTCAAGCAGGAAAAATTCACTCTCTGCTCAGTGCTAACGAACCTATCTATCCTAACTATGACTGCCCTATTATTGATTGCCAAGACAAGCTAGTAACTCCGGGGTTGATCGATTGTCATACACATCTGATCTATGCCGGTAACCGTGCCAATGAGTTTGAAATGCGCTTGCAAGGTATTCCCTATCAAGAGATCGCAAAACAAGGTGGCGGTATTTTATCAACCGTCAACGCGACAAGAGCGGCTTCGGTTGAAGAGTTGGTTGAGCTTGCTCTGCCTCGTTTAGAGGGGCTCATCCGATCAGGAGTCACCTCTGTAGAGATCAAATCTGGCTACGGTTTAACGCTTGATGATGAAATAAAAATGCTCAAAGCAGCTAAGATGCTGGAAAGCCATCGCCGCATTAAAGTCGTCACCACGCTACTCGCCGCCCACGCCATTCCACCAGAATTTCAACACCGCGCCGATGACTATATCGACCATATTTGCCAAACAATCATCCCGCAAGTTGCTGAACAAAAGCTAGCAACCAGTGTCGATGTGTTTTGCGAATCGATCGGCTTTAATCTCTCGCAAACAGAAAAGGTCTTCCAAGCAGCAATCAAACATGGTTTACAGGTTAAAGGCCATACCGAGCAACTATCAAATTCAGGTGGAACCGCTTTAACGGCGCATTATCAGGGTTTATCAGCTGATCACATCGAGTATCTGGATGAGCAAGGCGTAAAAGCGTTAGCACAATCCAACACGGTAGCAACATTGCTACCCGGCGCATTTTACTTCTTGCGTGAAACCCAAAGCCCACCAATAGAGTTACTGCGTAAACATACTATTCCCATGGCGATTGCCACCGACATAAACCCTGGTACTTCACCATTTGCAGACCTTACATTGATGATGAACATGGCCTGTACTCTCTTCAATTTAACCCCAGAGGAAGCATTACGTGGTGTGACTCAGCATGCAGCGCAAGCACTCGGTTTTGCGCAGTCGCGGGGGGTCATCGCAACAGGGTATGACGCCGATTTAGCCATTTGGAACATAACCCACCCTGCTGATTTAAGTTATCAAGTGGGTATTCCTCGTTTATATGCTCGCGTAGTTGATGGAGAACTCACCCATGACTAACCCAAATTTACCTAGCGCCCAACATAGCTTTAACTGGCAAGGTCGTGATGATGTGGAAGATGGCGAGTTAGGCACTCGTGTTCATCATCAGGTCCACCGCTGCCAAGCCGATGAACTTCAAGCACTGCCTATAGAACGTCATCACGCCGTCGCTGTAGTCGGTTTTGAATGCGATGCAGGCGTTGCGCGTAATAAAGGCCGTATTGGAGCCCAACATTCCCCCAACCTTATCAGACAAGCACTGGCTAATTTAGCGTGGCATAAAAAATCAACATTTTACGATTTAGGTAATATTCGCTGCGAAGGGGACGAACTTGAACAGGCTCAAGCAAGCTGTGCAGATATCGTTGCTGAAGCACTCAATCATATGCCCGTCATAGTACTAGGCGGGGGACATGAAGTGGCGTGGGCCAGTTTTCAGGGCCTTGCTCGACATTTTAAACACAACCAAACAAAACAACCGACAATCGGCATCATCAACTTCGATGCACATTTTGATTTACGCGTGTTTGAATCAGACACGGCAGAGATCAAACCAAGTTCAGGCACACCCTTCAATCAAATTCACTCATTTTGTCAGCAGCAGGGTTGGGATTTTAACTACGCCTGCTTAGGTGTGAGTCGTGCCAGTAATACTCCAGCGCTGTTTAAACGAGCTCAAGAACTGGGGGTTTTGTATATGGAAGACTCTCAATTTTCGACATTAAGCCCAATTGATCACCTCCGTGAATTACAGCATTTTATCAACCGATGTGATTATCTTTACCTCACCATTGATTTAGACGTTTTCCCCGCGGCTACCGCGCCAGGGGTCAGTGCCCCAGCGGCTCGCGGTGTCAGTTATGACGCGCTAGCCCCTTATCTCGATAAAATTCTTTATCACAAAAACAAATTGCTGATTGCCGATATCGCCGAGTACAACCCTCAATTTGATGTCGACAACCAAACTGCACGCCTTGCCGCACGGCTGTGCTGGGATATCGCCAACGCGATGACCAACGATTAATTTTTTTGAACAACCCTACACTTGGCGACATAACAACAATAGCCAATGGAACCAAACACAAGGAGTCTCAACATGACGCAGCACCACTCTCAAGGTCAACGTCTGGATACCACACGTACTATTCGTGCGCCGCATGGCACCACACTGCGCGCTAAATCATGGCTAACCGAAGCACCACTTCGCATGCTGATGAATAACTTAGATCCTGATGTAGCCGAACACCCGCACGCGCTCGTCGTTTATGGCGGTATTGGCCGAGCGGCTCGTGACTGGGCATGCTTTGATAAAATTGTAGAAGTGCTAGAACGTCTGGAGGAAGACCAAACCTTGCTGGTTCAATCCGGTAAACCCGTGGGCGTATTCCCTACCCATAAGAATGCGCCTCGGGTGTTAATTGCGAACTCTAACCTAGTACCACACTGGGCAAATTGGGAACATTTTAATGAGCTCGATAAACAAGGGTTAATGATGTACGGCCAGATGACCGCAGGTTCGTGGATTTACATCGGCTCACAAGGCATTGTTCAAGGAACCTATGAAACCTTTGTCGCAGTTGCCAAAAAACACTTTGCTGGTAATGCGAAAGGCCGCTGGGTATTAACCGGTGGTCTGGGTGGAATGGGTGGCGCACAACCGTTAGCTGCCACTATGGCGGGCTTTTCAATGATTGCTGTTGAGTGCGATGAGTCACGTATCGACTATCGTCTTCGCACTGGTTATGTCGACAAAAAAGCCACCAGCATAGATGAAGCTTTAACGATGATTGCGCAATCAGACACGCCGATTTCTGTTGGCTTGCTCGGTAATGCGGCGGACGTTTTCCCGCAGTTAGTCGAACGCAATATCACCCCAGATGTGGTGACTGACCAAACATCAGCACACGATCCGCTAAACGGCTATTTACCACTCGGCTGGAGCATGGAACTCGCCTCTCAAACTCGTTTAGAAGATGAAGCCAAAGTGGTAAAAGCGGCCAAGCAATCAATGGCGATCCAAGTTCGAGCAATGCTTACCTTGCAACAACGTGGCGCTGCAACTCTTGATTACGGTAATAATATCCGCCAAATGGCATTAGAAGAAGGCGTTGAAAACGCGTTCGATTTCCCTGGTTTTGTCCCTGCTTACATTCGCCCATTATTCTGTGAAGGGATTGGGCCATTCCGCTGGGCCGCGCTTTCTGGCGACCCAGAAGATATTTATAAAACCGATCAAAAAGTCAAAGAGTTGATCCCTGACAACCCTCATCTACATAACTGGTTAGATATGGCACGTGAGCGGATTCACTTCCAAGGTCTCCCTGCACGTATCTGCTGGGTTGGTTTGAAAGATCGTGAACGTCTCGGTCAAGCTTTTAACGAAATGGTTAAAAATGGCGAACTCAAAGCACCAATCGTTATTGGTCGCGACCACTTAGATTCAGGTTCAGTCGCGAGCCCGAACCGCGAAACCGAAGGCATGCTGGATGGGTCAGACGCCGTCTCCGATTGGCCATTGCTCAATGCATTACTCAATACTGCTGGCGGTGCAACATGGGTCTCTTTACATCATGGTGGCGGTGTCGGGATGGGCTTTTCTCAACACTCTGGCATGGTTATTTGTTGCGATGGAAGTGACGATGCATCACAACGTATTGCTCGCGTACTACACAACGACCCTGCAACTGGCGTGATGCGCCATGCTGACGCGGGTTATGACATTGCAAAACGTTGTGCTAAAGAACAAAAACTGGATCTACCGATGCTTAACCAAGAGCTTGCGCAACTGAAGTAAGGACCATGAAAATGTTGAATCTTGTTATTACACCAGGGCAACTAAGCCTAAAACAATTGCGCCAAATCAGTCGTTCACCGGTTATGGTATCGCTTGATCCAAGTGCTATACCAGATATTGAAGCCAGCACTCGAGTGGTCGAGCAAGTTATCGCCGAAAACCGTACTGTTTACGGCATCAACACCGGCTTTGGCCTGCTCGCCAATACCAAAATCGCACCTGAAGATCTGGAAACTCTGCAAAGAAGCATTGTTCTTTCACACGCAGCTGGTATCGGTAAATTCATGTCGGATGAAACCGTTCGTTTGATGATGATATTAAAAATCAACAGCTTATCTCGAGGCTTTTCAGGTATTCGCCTTGCAGTGATTAACGCATTGATGGAGCTGGTAAATAGCCAAGTCTACCCTTGTGTACCACAGAAAGGTTCCGTGGGTGCTTCTGGCGACCTTGCGCCACTGGCACACATGAGCACCGTGTTACTGGGCGAAGGTCAAGCACGCCACAACGGTGAGGTGATTTCCGGTTTAGAAGCATTAAAAATTGCAGGTTTAGAACCCATTACCCTCGCACCAAAAGAGGGACTGGCTTTACTAAACGGCACACAAGCCTCTACCGCTTTTGCACTCGAAGGGTTGTTTGCTGCTGAAGATTTATTTGCATCAGCAACTGTGTGCGGTGCCATGTCAGTTGAAGCGGCGCTAGGCAGCCGTCGACCATTCGACCCACGCATTCATCGTGTTCGCGGTCATCGTAGCCAAATGGACGCCGCTACAGCTTATCGACATATGCTGGATATTAGTAGTGAAATTGGCGATTCACACACCGCGTGTGAAAAAGTACAAGACCCTTATTCACTGCGCTGCCAACCGCAAGTTATGGGTGCTTGCTTACAACAAATTCGCAATTCTGCTGAAATTTTGCAAGTTGAAGCCAATGCGGTTTCAGACAATCCATTAGTCTTTGCCGATGACGGTGACATTATCTCTGGCGGCAACTTCCACGCAGAGCCTGTTGCTATGGCTGCGGATAACTTAGCACTCGCGATTGCCGAAATCGGCAGCTTATCTGAACGACGTATGGCACTTTTGATTGACAGTGCACTCAGCAAGCTGCCTCCATTTTTAGTCGATAATGGCGGCGTCAACTCCGGCTTCATGATTGCGCAAGTTACAGCAGCAGCGCTTGCCAGTGAAAACAAAACCCTTGCCCATCCGGCATCGGTTGATAGCTTACCAACCTCAGCTAATCAAGAAGATCACGTATCCATGGCCACTTTTGCAGGCCGCCGTTTACGTGATATGAGCGAAAACACACGGGGAATTTTGGCTGTTGAATACCTTTCAGCAGCTCAAGGGTTAGATTTCAGAGCGCCCAACAAATCATCAACACGAGTCGAAGAAGCCAAACAAATCCTGCGCGAGAAAGTGCCGTTTTACGATAAAGACCGTTACTTCTCACCGGATATTGAGCAAGCCAATATGCTACTCAAGCTAGCCGTTCATAACCACTTAATGCCGGATATGCTACTGCCGAGTTTTTAAGCATCGACCTGAGCCTCACCTTTTGTGAGGCTCATCTCACTGGATAGACCATTCATCCGACTTTCTTCGCTTATAATCATTCGCAGTTTTGGCTAGAAAGCGTAAATTATGTTTCTTAATCCTTATTTTTCACATCAAGACAAGCAATTCCAATTCACTCGCCAGCAAGCGAGCCATTTTGCAAAAAAAGTGGCGGGCGATTTTAATCCGATTCACGACGAAGATAGTAAACGCTTCTGTGTTCCGGGTGATCTTCTCTTCGCCGTACTATTGCAAAAAGAAGGCATCAGCCAAAAAATGCGTTTTAATTTTTCTGGCATGGTGAACGACGGTATAGCGCTGCATATTGAAAATAAGTGTGATAAAGAAAGTGCTGTCGTTGATGCGGGTGGTAAAGAATACTTGCATATGAACCGTGAAGGCCAAGTTAGTCATGATTCTGCCTTTATTGAGCATGTGGTGACGAATTACGTTCAGTTTTCTGGTATGAACTTCCCACACATCATGGTTCCGCTAATGGAAGAAGCGCAGATGATGATCAACTGCCAACGTCCATTGGTTATTTATGAAAGCATGGAAGTAGAATTTGACCGCTTAGATCTAACTCATCCTGAAGTGTCGTTTTCGGGTGCATCCTTTGATGTTGATGGCAAGCGTGGCGTTGTTACTCTGAATTTTGTCTTTAAAGAGGAAGACGAAGTTGTCGGTAAAGGAGTAAAACGCATGGTGGCAAGTGGCCTCAAGCCCTATGACCAAGATGCCGTAGACGACTTAGTTAACCGCTTCAATGAGCGCAAAGAGATGTTTCTAACTAAGTTTTCTGAAGCTGCATAACAGCCATACATAAATAGCCCTGCCAACTTGGTGGGGCTTTTAAATCCAGCGTCTCACACGCTGTTTATAATCAACATACTCCTCACCAAACAGTCTCTCCAAAACCCGTTCTTCTGGGAGGATCTGTAAACGATTCATAAACCACACAAACAAAAAGACAATGGCAAAACTTAGTATGTTTTGTTGCCAATAAGCCGTAGCAAAAAGTAGTAAAAGCAACCCTAAATACATAGGATTGCGTGAGTAACGATAAATTCCACTATCAACAACACATGATGCGTTTTCCGGTTTAGTTGGATTAACTGTCGTTTGCACTTTGCGAAATTCATGAATGCCCCACAAGCCGACAATGCCGGACAGCACGAAGCAAATCGCAAATACCACCGCAGGTAAAGGCAATGTAATGCTGGCAAAAACAAAGAGGTGGGAAAGACGATTCATCAACACCAGTGCTACGATAAACACCGCGACTGGTGGAATCTTAAGTTCTAATTTATCCATCGTTTACTCTCTCAATCTTACTGCAACTCCAAGTATAGCCATAAAATCTAGAAAAAAGCCCAGTCACAAACTGGGCTATTTGCTTAACCAACACTCGGATAATCTACACCAAGGCTAACAACGCTTGTAGAGGATGCTTTGGTTTAAAGTGCTCGAAGCGTTTAACTTGGCTACGACACGAATAACCAGTGATCAAACAGCGCTCCTTCGGCAATTTTTCTAAACTTGGTTGCCAACTTAAACCATAAATATCTTTGGACATTTCAAGTTTATCAAGTTCATGACCAAAGGTTCCAGCCATGCCACAACAACCGACAGGAACGGTATGAAGTTTTGCGCCAAAGTGAGTAAAAATCATCCCCCACTCTTTTTCTGCATTAGGCAACTTTGTTTTCTCGGTACAATGAGCAAACAAATACCAAGCCTCGGTATCTAAAGCTTCACTAGCATTAAACTCGGCCAAACGAGGCAACAACCATTCATGCACAGTCAATACATCAAAATCACCACGCTTATCGCCCAGAATCTCGTTGTACTCATCGCGATAACAGAGCACAAGTGCCGGGTCAACACCGACCATCGCAATATTAAGATCAGCCACTTGTGATAAAAATGTCGCGGTATTTTGCGCCGTTGAGGTAAACTGTTTTAAGAAACCTTTAATATGTTGTGCTTTACCGTTAGGTTTAAACGGCAACAGAATTGGATTTTTGCCCAATTTGATCAGTAATTGGATAAAGTCTTCAACCACGTCTGCATCGTAATAGCTTGTAAATGGATCTTGCACCACAATCACATGTTGATCGCGATCTTGTTGAGACAATCCAGCCAAACGCTGCAAGTTAAAATCAACGCTATGGCCAATCATACGTTTTGCCAAAGTTGGCACAGACAACAGAGGTGCATCGACATACCCAACAGTTGATGCGGTCAAACTTTGCACCCACTTTTGGGAAAGCGCCCCGTTTACCACTCGTGGCACCTTGGCCATTAACGGCAACATGCTTTCAATGTTTGCAACCAAGTAATCTTTTGCTGGGCGTTGATAGCGTGAATAGTAGATATTGAGGAAACGCGAACGAAAACTCGGTACATCCACTTTGATTGGGCACTGACTAGCACATGCTTTACATGCCAAGCAGCCATTCATCGCTTCATAAACTTCGTGAGAAAAATCGTATTGATGGCGTTTATTTAATGAATTACGAACACGCTCAATCATTGTTTTGATGGTAGGTGATGATTCTAGCACTTGTTTTTCAAGATCAAGAATATCAACACCTTGCTCCGTTAATTGGCGTAACCATTCACGGACTAACCCTGCACGACCTTTTGGTGAGTGACGACGATCAGCGGTAACTTTCATCGATGGGCACATCGGAGAGCTAGTATCATAATTAAAACAGAGACCGTTTCCGTTACACTCCATCGCTTGCTTGAAACTGTCACGAACCTGAACATCGATTTGGCGATCAAAATACCCACGTTTAGTATCCGTTACTTTCACTAATTCAAAATTAGTGTCGAGAGGAGTACATATTTTACCGGGGTTCATTTTATTGTGTGGGTCAAATGCCGCTTTAACTCGTCGCAGTTCAGTAAACAGTTCCTCACCAAAAAATTCAGGACCGTATTGTGAGCGATAACCTTTACCATGCTCACCCCACATCAAACCGCCATATTTAGCGACTAGCTTGACGACTTCATCCGACACTTCATGCATCATCAGTTCTTGTTGGGGGTCACACAAATCTAATGCTGGTCGAACGTGAAGAACTCCTGCATCCACATGACCAAACATGCCATAACTGAGCGATTTGCTATCAAGTAAGGTTCGAAATTCAGCAATAAAGTCTGCTAAGTTTTCTGGCGGTACACACGTGTCTTCGGCGAATGCGACTGGTTTTGCTCGGCCTTTTGCCGCGCCCAATAAGCCAACCGCTTTTTTACGCATGTTATAGATACGGTTGATACTAGCTAAATCACTACACACTTGGTAGCCAATAATGCCAGCTTCTTGATTGGTAAGCATTTTCTCAAGGCGCGCTGTTAGTGCTTGAACTTGCTCCGAAACCTCTTGTTCATCTTGCCCTGCAAATTCAACCATGTTGATGCCTTGCATCTCCTTGCCTGGGACATCTGCGAGCAAGTCACTAACACTGTGCCAAACGATGTCTTGCTTGGCCAGGTTCAGTACTTTTGAATCAACCGTTTCAACCGATAACGCTTTGGCTTCGACCATCAAAGGAGCATTACGCAGTGCTGAATCAAAAGTGTTGTACTTCACATTGACTAACGTACGTGCTTTAGGGATAGGGGTTAGGTTTAGCGTGGCTTCGGTAATAAATGCCAGAGATCCTTCTGCACCACACAATACACGGGTCAGGTTAAACGAATCACTTTCTTCATCAATGGCATTTTTGAGATCATAACCGGTCAGAAAACGGTTAAGTGCTGGGAATTTCGCAACAATTTGCGCCCGCTTTTCACGGCACACCGCTTCGGTCACTTGTAACGCTTGCTCTGCAAATGAACCTTGTTCAGCCATACCAAGTGACATATCAGACTCAAGCTGTGATCCATCGGCAAATACCGCTTGTAACGACAGCACATGGTCTGAGGTTTTGCCATATTTCAACGACCCTTGCCCAGAAGCATCAGTATTAATCATGCCACCCAATGTAGCGCGATTACTGGTTGAAAGGTCGGGCGAGAAAAAATAGCCATAAGGGCGTACCGCATCATTAAGCTGATCTTTCACAACACCAGCTTGAACACGTACCCATCCTTCTTCTGCATTAATTTCAATAACTTGGTTCATATGGCGAGACAAATCAACCACAACGCCTTTCGTTAACGATTGGCCGTTGGTCCCCGTACCACCACCGCGCGGTGAAAATGTGACTCTCTCAAATTCAGGTTTTGAACTAATCTTACCTATAAGAGATACATCATGCGTCGATTTTGGGTGGACCACCGCTTGAGGTAATTGCTGGTAAACGCTGTTGTCAGTAGCAACGGCGAGTCGACTAGAGTATTGTGATTCAATATCGCCGCTAAACCCCTCTGCTTTGAGTTGTTGTAAAAAGCTCAAAACAACGGGATCGACGTCTGATTGGTGGTGAAGTCTTGGTAACATTTGCTTCCTGCCCCTACTGCGCTGATCCAATCAGCTGTGGGTTAATGGTTAATTTGATATTAATCTTTGAATTTCGTCACTTTACAACATTTAAAAAGGTGATCAAATCAGAATCTCAATGCAAGAATGGATCTATGGGTTGCATTTTTCTTATTGGATTCAATATCAGCCTTTTTTAAGCCATTGCACATTACGGATATAAGAATGAAAAAAAATAAAATTGTTACGACCGAAGACATCTTGTTGAAACTTTGCCAATCTGTATCGGGCGTACTCAGCTCAGCGACAGCAACCAATGTCGCCTACTCAGCCATGGTGCAAAAAATCAACAAGACATCACTAAAGCCCGATTTCGGTTGTTTTGTACTGTTTGATGGGGGGTTCTCTGGACTGGTGGTGATTAACTTTACAGCTAAAGCAGCATTAGAAATATACACCAGCTATATGCGCAATATGGGGATGCCAGAGGAAGAACTTGCGGTATTACACACTTCCGATGAAGTGGGTGACGTGCTTGGTGAATTGATGAACCAACTCGTGGGTGATTTCACCAACAAAATCCGTAAAGAACTGCAAACTAACATCACTCAAAACCAACCCAAAATGCTGTCGTTAAATAAACAGGTTATTTTGTCTGTTGATACGAATTTAGACCGACCTCAAGCCCGCCGAGTAACCTTCTCGACAGAAAATAACAATATTTTCTATCTTGAGTTAGCGATGGATAAAACAGAGTTTATCCAACTTGAAGAGTTTGAGATCCAAGAAGATGAAAGCCCTGATTCCATTTTAGAAGCGACTCAACAAAAACTTTCAGAGAAAGCAAAACGCGACGAACAACAAAATAGTAATACAGATATTACCACTGACTTACTTGATGAACTGGGGATTTAACGCCCTTTAATCGCTACTCTCGCTGCCTAAAACTAGGCAGCGACTTCTGCTTGGCTTTCACTTCCCACTTAAAACCGCTAAAATGCCGAACTTTTCTAAAAGTTGAAGCACTGTATTTGCAAATTGATGGATAAACAAAAAGCCTTAAAGAAAATCGCTAAATGCCTTGAGCTTGGTAATTCCGCTAATGTGAATGAGGCGGCTAATGCCATCAAAATGGCTCACCGCCTCATGCTCAAGTATGGACTTGATAAAGATGATATTGAATTTATCAAGATGGGCAAAACCCAATCCACTCACTTATTGCCTACTTCTATTGGCTCTTCATTGCTACGTGTCATTCGTGGTATTAACACCAAGTTTGGCGTTGAAGCGGTACTGCTGAACCATAAAGGTCTTAAGCGTGTCGAGTTTATTGGTGAGGCTGATCGCGCTATTTTTGCCGCTTTTGCTTTTGACATCATTTATCGTGAAATGAATGAGCACACAGGTCAATTTAGAAATAGTTTTGCAGGCAGTGGCACGTCTAACACAGAGGTCACTCGTCGCGTCAATTCGTTTGTATCGGGTTGGATAGAAGGAGCTCTCGAAAAGCTGCCAACCATTACCGCTGATGATGAATCGAATAATAAAATCAATAATTACATCGACAAAGAATTCAAGAACATTGATCGCGAAACCTTCAAACAGCAACTTAGAGATGCGATGAAAAATATCACCGCAGACTACGAAACGGGGCTCAAAAAAGGTCGCAAGATATCGGTGAGTCGCCCTATAGATGGCGCTCCAGTCCCCAAGAGACTCAAATAATCAGAAATACTTGTTGATGTTCTGTTTATCTGATGCAATTCAACTAAAGTGTGTATAGCCATAACCCGTAACTTGAAGGTGATAATTTGAGATTTGTCCTGAGTTTATGCCTATTAATCTCTTCATTTGTTATGGCTGATTCATTGACAGAACTGACCGCTCAAGCACAGCAGCAGAACCCGAATGCACAATATCAGTTAGCCTTGAGTTACCAACAAGGCAATGGTGTTGTGAAAAATCTGGACAATGCTTTTTATTGGTATCAACAAGCGGCGCATAATGATCACCCTCTGGCTAAACTCAAATTGGCCGATGCCTATCTCAAAGGTTTAGGAACGACCCAAAGTACCTCCCAAGCTATTTTCTGGCTAACCGATCTGGCAACCACTGGCAACATTGATGCTCAACTGCGACTTGCTCAGCTGTATGAAACACTGCCATCATCCCCATCGCCACTTGAACTTTCAGAAATTTGGTACCATGCTGCGGCAGCCGAAAATACTCAAGCTGAAGAAGGTTATGCTCGAGTGCTCGAGGAAAAATTTAATAAACAACGAGCCAAACAAATTTCATCTATTGAACAACTAAATAGTGCATTCACCACCACTTCTGAAGAAGAAGCATCAATAAGTTCAGCATCAACAACAAAACCGCAAGCCGATATCATGGCTGATTACTTATCATTGATTGTGCTAGCGATCATCTGCTTAGTCACTTGGTACATCTATCGATTTTTGATTAAAAGACACCGCGAAAATAAGAATCAAGCAAACAATAAATTACAAAAAGACAATCAATCCCAAGCTTTCGTCATCAAACAACAAAAGAGACAATTAGAAACCCTATTTAGAGAACTCAAAAGACTGCAACAGCTGCATGCAAACCAATCTCAAGATCAAAAACTGTTGCTGGCATGTACGCTATTTGGATTCAAACCCTCGGCTCTTCCCGATGAAAAAGCCATTAAGCTCCGTTATAAACAACTTTCAAAAATCTATCATCCTGATCTAAAAGGTTCTCAAGATGAAATGAAACGTTTGAATACTGCGTTAAAAATCATCCTGCGCAGTGTTAATAAAAAGTAAATTTTATTTCTGGATGTTTCATAGCTAACCTTCACCCTAATAAAATAAAGGTAATGCAATCGATCCCCATCTCAATTTTAGTAACAAATAGTTAACTTATCTGTTTTGAATATGGGATAATCTCGCGTGAGAATTGCACCTAAATAGTCTAGGTGGGGAGATAAAATGTTTACGATTGAAGGTATCTGCGATTGGTGTAAACAACCAAAGCTACTAACTAAACACAACTATATTGATGGGAAATCGCACAACTCATGTGAAAACTGTAATGAGTTTGCAAGAATGGACGTAAGACAATTTAATATTGCAGAACAAGCAGTAAGAGAACGACAGTCACTTTCACAGTAAAGTCATATATGTTCGACAGAAAGGCGCCTTTTGGCGCTTTTTTGATTTATCCACGTAAGCTATCGAACTTCAATCCCGCGTAACTGATGGATATACAGGTATTACTACGGTCATCCTTAGTCTATCTAGATCACAAAACCTGTAATGTCGTTGTTTTTTTAAACAGCCAAAATTTTCAAAAAATTCAAACTAAATCAATAAATTAAAACAAAAACCATAATTAAATCGATCTTTTTTGCTGATAAAAACAACAAAAATAACTTGATCAAACCAACCTCTTAAAATACTGTATACACATACAGCATGTGTAAAAGGACAGTGTTATGTTTCAAGCAAATTTTAGATCACACACTCTAGTTAGACATCATCGGTATACTTCTTCACGTCCGCAAAAGGGTACTGTAGAGAACATGATGTCAACATTGGCTGGACTGTCTCAACAGCAACAACAGTGGATCTTATTTACCGCTGAATGCCCTCGTCCTCAATACCAACAATTTGCTTCCTTTAACATACATTGCGATAGAGTAATTCATATGAAACCTTCTCAATCTCTATCTGAGTTAGAGATTGTGATTAAAGCAATTCGATCAGGTAATGCTAGCGCCGTTATCGCCTCAAACGGCATCGAAACGGTTAACCAAGCATTATTGAAACAGTTGGCGGCAGAACATCAATGTGAAGTGTTTTTCGTTGAAGGCAGACATCCACAATTCCATTAATTAAGATCAACGTTTATACACTGTCTTTTGCCTTCCCTCTGGGAAGGTTTTTTTCATTATTTTTCTCCTTTATTTCTTTCTATAAACTCAAAATTCAATAAAGTAGCCAGATAAAAAGCAAACGATTGCTATTTATCTGGCAGCGAGCAATAGTTCTGGTATGATGCGCACAGTTAATCGATATCCATACCTGCTTTATGCTAGAGATATCTTCTCTGTATGACGTTTGAAAAAGATAGGAATGTCTAAATGAGCCTCGCTGATCAAGTTCTTGCCGTCAATGACGACCTCCCAATTCGCACTCACCAACCTGTTCACAGTGGTAAAGTCCGCTCCGTTTATTGGCTAACGGCAGAAGACAGCCGCCGTTTAATTCAAGAAAAAGGATACAACGTCGCACCAGATGCCCCTTTGGCAATTATGGTCATTAGCGACAGAATATCGGCCTTTGATTGTATTTGGCACGCTGAAGGTGACATCAAAGGTGTTCCCGGTAAAGGTGCAGCATTGAATGCGATATCAAACCATTGGTTTAAATTGTTTAAAGATAATGGCTTAGCTGATAGCCATATCCTAGATATCCCTCACCCTTTCGTGTGGATTGTTCAAAAAGCCAAACCAGTAAAAATTGAGGCTATTTGCCGCCAATACATTACTGGTTCAATGTGGCGTGCGTATGAGAAAGGCGAGCGTGAATTCTGTGGTATTCAGCTTCCGGAAGGGCTACAAAAAGATAAAGCCCTACCTGAAATGCTAATTACACCATCAACAAAAGGCATTTTAAAAGGCATACCGGGCGTACCTGAAGCTGACGATGTAAACATAACCCGCCGCAACATTGAAGAAAATTTTTCTGCCTTCAACTTCAACAGCGCTGACGATATTGCACTTTATGAGAAACTACTGAAGGAAGGTTTTGGCGTTATAAGTCAAGCACTTGCAAAGGTGGATCAAATATTCGTTGATACTAAATTTGAGTTTGGTTACGTGGCTGATACCAACGGTGTTGAAAAGCTGATTTATATGGATGAAGTCGGTACGCCAGATTCATCTCGTATTTGGGATAATAATGCTTACCAGCATGGGGAAATCGTTGAAAATTCCAAAGAAGGTTTCCGCCAATTCTTACTTAACTATTTTCCTGATCCCGATATCTTACTTAATAAAGAAAGAATGACTGAGCGTGAGGCACTCGCTCGTGATAATGCTTTACCTTTGGAAGCACTGATGGACATTTCAAAAACATACTTAGGAATTGCGGAAAAGATCATTGGTCGCCCTGTCGAACTTAGCAAAAATCCAAAACAAGAGATCATTGATATTTTAAGTACGCAATATGGCTTAATTAACTAGGTCGATAGGCTGGTATTTAAGACAACGGGGCTATACGCCCCGTTATTATATGTAGACATATACTATCTATAGCGTAATGACAAACTCATCTGGTTTGGTCGTTCGAATGAGTGTTTTGCTTTTACTCTCAATCGCCTGAATCTGCTCCGAGTCTAATGGATATGGCATCACTAAAGTTAGCTCATCGATCCCTTCTAGCTTCGCAAGTTTCACTAATGAAATGAGATTAGATTCATCACTACGACGTGGTGACAACGATTTTAGCGCCATTTCCCACAAGCGATCTTCTGGAGTCGATAATTCTTTAATGCTGTCTTTCCACATCATCCCAAAGATCGGCGCAAATGACGTCATCGCTTCAATAAAAGTCCATTTTTTATTACACGAAGCACCAAGAAATGTCGTGTAATCGAACACGGCACGATTTATTTCTTGTGTATTCATTTTGTCCTCCGACAAATTAGCAGCATACTGTACTCAATATCATATAAGCTTATCTATATAGCAATAGGATATAAAAAAATCGTCTTTTATGCCCAAACTTCCCGCGAAATAGCTATATAAAAATCAGTTATGTAACAAAACACAAACAGACTTTACGACATATGTGCCTGATTGATTAATATTTCAAACAGTGAAGGAAAACATCACCTTATATCGACAATACGACTCGCTTTTTTATATTGAATTCTAAAGCCTTGCCATCTTGGTAACTCCCAACGTTTAGGATCACCTTTTCGTAAACCACTTTTATACACAAGATAAATGAGCTTCTTAGCAACATGGTATTCAACGCTTAAGTTAAGATCACCTAGATAAAGCTCAAAGGGGTAAGTATTAGCAAAATCCTCATACTGCCAATATGGAATACCATCAAACTCAAAATCGTCGACATCAAATATCGATAGATCTTCTAAGCTGCTAACTTCTAATGTTTTAAGCTGATCTTTAAACCAACGATCAAAAGCCATGTTGTGGTGGGAAGTCTTTGTTTCATCCAAACCAAGCTCAACATATAAGCGCCAATGCGCAATCTCTGTCATCCGAGTCTGAGCTAAACCCGGTAGAATATCGCCATTTTTAACCGCTTCAACTAAGGGGATAATGGCAAACTCACCACAAGCTTCAACCTGTCGACTTACAATTTTGCGTCCCGCGTAGATCAGATTCAAACGAGTATTGAGTTTGCCATTCTCATAAATAACATCATCTTGCTGCCACTCTCCCAAATTAAGTTCATCAATTATCGCCAGATTAATTGGCATCATTACTGTCGCTAAGGTCAGCGTTTGCTTAACGCCTCGCCCGGCCAAACTGTGTTGGTCTAATACCAATGCTGCTTGACACTCTTGGCTAAAACGGCTGTTTCTTGCTGGCATAACTTCCATTTGGCCATTACCAAGCGCATCTCGACGTTTTTCTCGACGAACAAAAACGAGTTCAGGGTGTAAACGAGCGATTTCTTTTGCCAAACTAGATCTTTGATAACGGGAGGCAACGTCTAGGTGGGGCAACACGAAGATTGCTCTCATTTGTGCTGAAAGTCCCTTTGCTTCCTTAAGAACCTGTTGATCAACCGTTACCCCGCTAAAAGTTTCTCCACGAACTATTCGGATCAATAATTGCCCATCGCACTGACAAGGTTCTTGCTGTACTAAGGAATCTAATGCCTCCTCATTACTGGATAACGAATAGAGTGAAGCAGAGACCGAAAGGGCAGCGGTTAAATCAACCATCGCTTCTTTCAATGCTTTTGAAGGCATTCGCGTGACTAAATCGGCATATAAGCTGTCAATAGGAAGTGGCGCGAGTTGTAAGCCATGCTCTGTAACTTGGCCATCTTCATCAATGGCGTCCATCTGGCGCAATATCGTCAGTGCACTCTTTAGTGCTTTTTCTGGCAGCGGTTCTAGAAACGTTAATCTCGGCAGTGGATAACCACAACTCGCGCTCGCAAGCATAGCTTCAACCAATTCCTCGCGTTGTAGCTCTGGTGGCGTGACATTAGCAAGCGCGGCATGTTGACCATATAGCCGCACTGCGGTTCCATCCATCACACGCCCTGCCCGTCCCGAGCGCTGATTGGCACTAGCTTTAGAAATATGCTTTAAACTTAAAGTGGTACGACCGTTGCGTTGCTCAGTTCTGCGCTCTAAGCCACTATCAATAACAACTGTCACATTAGGAATAGTGAGTGAGGTTTCCGCTACATTGGTAGCAAGAATGACTTTTTGTTGCGGTTGGATCGTTAACGCAAGCTCACGTTCATGCTCTGACACCGACGCATGAAGTGCCAGCACCAGTAAATCTTCGATGTTAGATAATGCCTGTTGGCATTGCTGAATTTCTTTACGACCAGGGAGAAAAACTAGGATATCACCTTGAGTTGCTCCATAAGCACTAACGACCTCCGCCTTCACTCGCTGCTCTAAATGTCTTGCATCTGGAAGCTGGCGGCTGTCATTGGCACGGTAGTTAACAGCCACGTTAAACTTTCGACCTTGCGCCACTAACCGCTTACCACGAATATAACGTGCCAGCTTATCTCCTTCAATCGTTGCTGAAGTTAAAACAATACGATGTGTTTGCTGCTGATTAAGCAATGCAACTAATAGATCGGTATCCCAGCGGCGTTCATGAAATTCATCAACCATGACCACCTTGAAATCATGCAATTTATTTTCAGCAAACCAACGTAAAGCCACACCAGGTGTTACGAATACAACTTGTGTATTGGCATCGAAATACTGCTCTAACTTGATCGCATAACCTATCGTTTTACCTACAGGTTCATTATGTTCATTGGCCAGAAAACTTGCCAACGAGGTACAAGCGATACGCCTTGGTTCAATCACTAGTACCCTGCCTACATGTAATGACCACAAAGGCAAACGGGTCGACTTCCCTGATCCCGTTTCTGCTTCAACGACTAAATGCTGAATGAGTAGCTCAGATTTGAATGACTTTTCTAGCGTATCAATAGGTAAAAATTGCATGTAAATAAGAGTCTGAAGACATTTGTTGAGGATTATATACTCAAACAACTTGAAGTAGGTGCAAGATAACGTTTTGTCCCCTTTAGTTCAGTATTCTGCGTTATGTATCATGGCCCATCTATTTACAATATCATGAGTAAACCGTTATCATTTTCGAGTCTCCTCTCCACCCTATAATAGGCTTACAATGAATAACGACAAACGCCCTCTTTATATTCCCTATGCTGGCCCTGCTCTACTCAGTACCCCACTGCTCAATAAAGGCAGTGCATTTAGTGCTTCAGAGCGCAGATCGTTCAATTTAGAAGGGCTGCTTCCTGAAACAACGGAAACCATTCAAGAACAGGTGGTACGTGCCTATCAGCAGTACTGCAGTTTCGAAAGTGATATGGACAAGCATATCTACCTACGCAATATCCAAGATACCAATGAGACACTTTTCTACCGTTTGGTACAAAATCACATTACTGAGATGATGCCTATCATCTATACACCGACGGTTGGTGCCGCATGTGAAAATTTCTCGAATATTTATCGCCGTGGACGCGGTTTGTTCATCTCATTCCCAAATAGAGATCGTATCGATGACTTATTAAATAATGCCGCTAACCATAACGTGAAAGTCATCGTAGTGACCGATGGTGAACGCATTCTAGGTTTAGGTGACCAAGGCATTGGCGGCATGGGAATTCCGATCGGCAAACTGGCACTTTATACAGCATGTGGCGGTATTAGCCCAGCTTACACACTGCCGATTGTTCTTGATGCTGGCACCAACAACCCACAACGACTTGCAGATCCTATGTACATGGGGTGGCGTCATCCGCGAATTACTGGTGCAGAATATGACGCTTTTGTGGAGGAGTTCATTCAAGCGGTACAACGTCGTTGGCCTGATGCTTTGATCCAATTCGAAGATTTTGCACAGAAAAATGCCATGCCACTGCTTGAACGTTATAAAAACCGCATTTGTTGTTTCAATGATGATATCCAAGGCACCGCTGCAGTTACCGTCGGTTCATTATTGGCAGCTTGTAAAGCGGCAGGCAGTCAGCTATCAGAACAACGTATCGCCTTCTTAGGCGCAGGTTCTGCTGGTTGTGGTATTGCGGAAGCGATCATCGCGCAAATGGTTTCTGAAGGCATTTCAGATGCACAAGCGCGCTCTCAAGTTTACATGGTGGATCGCTGGGGTCTATTACAGGAAGGGATGCCTAACTTACTCGACTTCCAACAACGTCTAGTACAAAAAAATACCGATACAAAAGATTGGGTGACTGAAGGCAGCGGCTTCTCACTTCACGATGTAATGCGTAATGGTAAACCAACCGTTTTGGTTGGCGTCTCTGGTGCCCCTGGTTTGTTCAGTGAAGAAGTGATCACTGAAATGCACAAACATTGCCCACGCCCGATCATTTTCCCATTGTCCAACCCAACCAGTCGCGTAGAAGCAACACCGAACGACATTATTCGTTGGACAAATGGCGAAGCCTTAGTTGCTACTGGCAGTCCGTTTGATCCTGTTCAGCACAATGGTAAAACCTACCCGATTGCGCAGTGCAATAATAGCTACATCTTCCCAGGCATCGGCTTAGGTGTGCTAGCGGTTAACGCTAGCCGCGTCACCGATGAAATGCTGATGGAATCCAGTCGTGCACTAGCCTTGTGCTCACCACTGGCACTAAACGGCCACGGCGCATTGCTTCCACCACTAGAAGCAATCCACTCAGTTTCTAAAAAAATCGCTTTCGCTGTCGCTAAAAAGGCAATTGAACAGGGTGTTGCTCTTGAAATCTCTGACGATGTATTAGAAAGTGCCATCGAGCAGCATTTCTGGCAACCGACCTATCGCCGTTATAAACGCACAGCGTTCTAACTGATAAGCAATTCGTTGCATTATCCAGTTGCAGGTTAGCGACAAGTAAACTACTGCCCCAATCACTAAACCAACGCTGTGATTGGGGTTAGCAAGCGCAACATGCCTCGCTACAACTTCAATGAGTAAGGGAAACGCACTGCCGAGCAAAACGCTAGCGGCTTTATTTGTGAATCAATATGATGAATTTTTTGGCCCCTGCAGGGCACTATATTGCTCCCTATCTGGGTGAGATTTCTACAGCCTTCATCGCCTGTTTATTGGTGATGCTAGGCTCGGATATCAACGCTTTTATACGTCGATTAATGCGCAATCAGCACTTTGTTGTACGTACATTGGCATTTATATTGATTAACGCCTTTGGTTACGGTTTGATCATTATCAAAGCAAGCCCTTACCTTGCTCAGACACTTTCAAAGTTAGAACAAGGCATGATGTTTAGCATTGTTATGTTATCTTTTACTGTTATCGGAATATGGGCGCAAAGGAACCGTCAAATTTAGTGTTAAACTCTTCCCTCTCACATAAACTCCAGCATTTTTGGAAAAAATATCTTTCCAAACCACTTCGTTATGCATCTGTTTTATTGATTTTGCTATGTGTAGGCGTTGTTGGTATCGATCGCTGGGTAAGCTGGCAAGCGTCTGAGCAAATTTTGACTGACCAGTCGCAAGTTGGTGAGTTCCAAGTCGCGGTTGTACTTGGAACCAGCAAATATTTGGGGAAAATACTCAATGAATATTATACCCACCGCGTAGAGGCGGCAATTTCTCTCTATGATCAAGGAAAAGTTAAAAACTTCTTACTGAGTGGCGACAATGCCCACCGTTCATACAATGAACCTTGGACAATGAAACGTGACTTATTACGAGCGGGAGTTCCAACTGAAAATATCTACTTGGACTATGCTGGTTTTCGAACCTTAGATTCCATCATACGAGCGAAGCGTATTTTTGAAACCGATAACTTCTTAATCATTTCTCAGCAATTTCATTGTGAGCGCGCGCTATTCATTTCGAACCACCATAACATTAACGCCCAATGTTTAGCCGTGTCTGGCCCGACCAATAGCTCTGGTTTTAAAGTGAGATTACGCGAGGTTTTTGCTCGAACAAAAGCTTTCTTAGATCTCTATATCATCCATACACAGCCAAGGTTTCTGGGGCCTAAAGAACCAATCATTATTGATGATTCCCACGCTGACGGAGCGCAATTCATCGATAACAACTAACTCGCTTCTCGTTGTACAAGCCCGTAGTTAATCTCAACACGATTACGCCCTTTGTTTTTTGCTTGATACAAAGCATCATCAGCTCTGGCAATCATTTCAGTGATACGTTCGTCCCCCATCATCGCAACACCAATACTGCACGTTAACTTATCACCATGAACCCAAAGGTGTGCTTCAACTCTGCGCCTTAATTTTTCAGCTCTAGCACAAGCTTCTTGGAGCGAAGTGTCAACGCAAAATACAATAAATTCTTCCCCACCCCACCGAACTAAGCGATCTTTTTCCGGAAGAATACTCATTGTTACCATGGCAAACTCTCGCAAAATATCGTCTCCGGTCGTGTGGCCATAGCTATCATTGACACGTTTAAAATGGTCAATATCGATGTACAACATACAAAATTGAGTATCAGACCAACGCACCTTGTGTGCGTACTCATTTAACCACTCTCGAATCCCATTGCGGTTTAACGCACCGGTCAAAGAGTCGCGATGGGCCATTTCGGCAAACTTAATATTTTGAGAACGAAGTGTACGGTTAATAATTTTTAAATGCTCTTGGCGCTGTAGTGCAAGTTGGGCCTCATGCCGACTTTTTCGCATCTCATTGAGTGAAATAGATAAACCAACCAACATCCAAAAGCTCAATAAAAATAGAAATAGATGCTCGCCGTTAACATAAGCGCCGATAAACTCCACACTATTGACGTGCATCTCATAATGGCCGAGTTCACTTCCAGACCCTGTAGCAAACTCAATTTTATTCACATTACTAAATTCGGGCGCAGAATGTTCAATACCAATGCGGTTATCCACCAACCACCACGTCATGACTTGAAGGTTTTCCATCGGAATTTCAATCTCACCTTTATCCCCAAGTGAAAACTCTAACCCATTGTATTTATGTGTATATTCATTCTCAACGGTTGAATATTCATGATTAAAATTTCGCAGATAAAAACGTATCGCAGGAGGAGAGGCAGATTGACTGTACGTAAAATCAATACTCAACCTAACGGTGTGATAATCAGACAAATCCAAACCGACCCGAGGATCATCATTAGCGTGAATAGAAATCCCACAATAAGGCCACTGGTAGCTACTTGGTAACAAATCACAACTAAGATGTGCTTGCCCATTTTGAATACTTAGCTCAGATGTCGATAGCCCCCCATCAAACTGATCATTTGTTGGATGAAAAGAGTATTGAGAGGGTGTGATTTTTAGTATCTTTTGATCACCAATAGCAAGATATGTCACTACCATAATGACCGTTAAGAGCATCAATCCGACCAGAAACCTGGGGAAAGCCGTCATGTAATTACCCCCTAACAATGTTTACGCCACCTTCATTCCTTGAAGGTTAAACATTGTCTTTACTTTTTTTGCTCAATGAAAAAACAGTAACAATGTCTTGTTTTTAATACATTGGTGCCAAAATTTCTATGTTTAATTGACTTTTATCATTCCATTTTACGACCAACTTCAACAAACACTTATTTAGTTAACGCTTAATTAAAATCAATCATGGTGTAAAACAGCCCCGCCAAAGCCAACTATTTTTCTGTTAGAATGACTCAAACTAACAATAATGAGTATATGTCATGTCTCTCTTAGCGACAGGTACACTGAAGAAATTACATTCTAGCCTCAATGATCATGTTTATTATCAACTACCAGTGGGCGATAAACTGATTGGCCTCAATCAATTCATCGGCCAGTCATTAACACTCACTCACACGGGTAATATTTATTGTTGTTCATGCGGCAAAAAAACCAAGAAAAGTTATTCTCAAGGGCATTGTTTTGTCTGCATGAGAAAACTCGCTAGTTGCGATATGTGCATCATGAAACCTGAAACCTGTCACTATAATCAAGGAACTTGTCGTGAACCTGAATGGGCAGACAAAAACTGCATGGTTGACCACTATGTTTACCTATCTAATACCTCCAGTTTGAAAGTAGGGATCACCCGCCACACGCAAATTCCAACACGTTGGATTGATCAAGGTGCAACGCAAGGGTTACCAATATTCAAAGTGAAAACGCGTTATCTTTCAGGTTTGATTGAGGTAGAGCTTGCAAAACATATTGCTGATAAAACAAATTGGCGTGAATTACTGAAAGGTGATGGTGAGCCCATGACTCTTGAAACTAAATTTGCCCAGTTACTTCCTTTGATTGAGGACAAAATTGCGCAACTAAAAGTGCAATTCGGTGAAGATGCGATCCAAACTTTGGATGAGAATATAACTGCTATCAAATACCCGGTAGAACAACATCCGAAAAAAATAGCCTCACATAATTTTGATAAAAACCCTGTCGTATCCGGCGTTTTACAAGGCATCAAAGGTCAGTATTTGCTGTTTGACACCGGCGTAATCAACATTCGTAAATTCACCTCATATGAAGTTGAGGTTTCAAACTAACATTGCTTCTATTTAAAGAAAACCTCATTCGCTGAATGAGGTTTTTGACTCTCTTTAATCAAACGTTGATAACACAGCAAATAGTCGGTCTATTTCCTCTCGTGTGTTGTAATGCATAAAACCAATACGCACAACACCACCGCTTTCTTCCAGACCAAGCTGACGTACTAAACCTAGCGCATAAAAGTGCCCATTCCATACACAAATATTATGCTCACCCAAGGTTTTCGCTATGATCTCAGGATGATGATGTGCAAAGCGAATAGCAAAAGTTGGTGTGCGTAATTGGCTGTCAGCTTTATCAAAACCGTATAACGTAACTGACGTTAATGCCCGCAGTTTATATAAAAAATACTCGCTTAATTGACGCTCATGCTGATTATATTGCGCAAAACTCTCGACTAAACGCTGTCTGAGAGTACGGCGTGGATCGCCCCATTGAGCCAAATATTCCACCGCAGCAATAACGCCAGCTAACCCTTCAAAACTCTGCGTCCCGGTTTCAAAACGGCCAGGACCAATATTAGTGGCAGGCTCTACTTTGTAAGGTTTCAGCGCGTGTAACCAATGTGAGGAAATGTAGGCGATCCCTACATGTGGTCCAAAAAACTTATATGCTGAACATGCAAGAAAATCGCAGCCTAAAGCCTGAACATCAATCAAATGGTGAGGAGCGTAATGAACGGCGTCAACATAAACCATTGCTCCCACTTGATGCGCAGCGTCAATAACGCGCTTTACATCGACTATCGAGCCTGTCGTGTTTGATGCATAAGTGATCGCAACTAATTTAGTTTTACTATTTAGCAGCGAAAGTAGATGGTCGATATCCAGCGAGCAATCACCTTCATCAACTTTGGCCTGATGAACGATAACTTGTTTATCTTGCGCGGCTTGTTGCCAACTAGAGACATTCGAGTAATGGTCTAAAGCGGTCACTATCACTTCATCATTAGGTTGCCAATCACGGCTAATGGCGCGGCTAAGCTGAAATGTCAGAGAGGTCATATTCGCACCAAAGACAATATTCCCCGATGATTCAGCATTAAGCAAAGCTTGTGCAGATTCACGTGCTTGCTGCATTAAATCTGTCGTGTTTCTACTAGAAAAAAAATGCCCACCTAAATTGGAATTAAAGTACCCCAAATATTGAGTCATTGATCTTAATACAGTGCGAGGAACTTGAGATCCACCGGGTCCATCTAAAAAACAGACTGGCTTGCCGTTATATTCTTGAGACAATGCATCAAACTGTGATCGAACCTTTTCAGGAGTGAAGGTCATTTTTACCACCCTTTGCCGTTAATACAAACACATCCATGTGACCTTCCTCACCATGTTCAATAGAACGAATTGGGCTGGCGTTGTGCCACAATTTACTGTCAGCAAGCATCGCAACTTCACCATTATCTAAAATCTTACGAAAGAAAGGAGCCTCATGACTGTCGTTATACAGCATGATTTCACCGCCCACGATGTTATGGCGATTTATGCCAACCAAAGCGATATGATCAAAACCATCTTGATGAACCCCTTCTGGAGCAACTTGTGTTTCATCATAAACCGCTGAAATGCGAATTTGGTGAATTTCAATTTCTTGCCCATTGGGCAATCCATTAGATTGAACGAACAGAGTACACACTTCATTCATTGCTGGGCTTTGTAGTGTTGAGGGCAAAATAGGATCAAAATGGCGAATCACGTTGCCTTGAAAATGATTGATTTGATCCGTTTGCATAAAATCGTGCTTATCCAGTGCTTCAACTTTTCCATCAATCAATCGAACCACCGAATAACGACGTAAACGGTATTGTCCGTCCGCATGTTCTGTATGAGGCAGTTGAGCAAACGATGGCGCTAATTGTTGAATCGCCTCTTGGCTCAATCGAGTAATATGTAGGGTGTTTTCGTGTGCGTTTAACATCATCGACTCCTTAATGAAAGCACATACTTCCAATCTTTATTTAACAATAAATTTACATAAAGGATACGTTGAAATATTACAAATTCAAGATATAGCGAACATTAACTCCGACAACTTAGTCAAATAAAAAATATAAAACCAAAAAACCACTATATATTGGCCATAAAAACCAAAAAGACAGTATTCACTATTGATTATTTAGACAAGGTCACTAGATTAAGATTTAAATAGATAAAAATCAGTCGGTTAATAACCATTTTAAATATGGAAAGTCTAAAACTAAAATGAAGAAGGCATGGTGCAGAGCATTGACACGGAAACAGTATAATGAACAGAAACGCTCCCTAGCAACTTGACGTTACCAGAGTACGGACTGAGCGTTCATTGCCCATCAACACAATATATCTATGTTGATGGGGATTCACTCATTCAAATAAATTAAAAACCTAAAGATTGGTAAGCTTGATGGATTCCTTCGATCAACATTTGAGTACCAATAACAGCCAGTATCAAACCCATCATTCGTGTTACTACGTTGAGTGCACTTGGTCCAATCGCTTTAACAAAGCGTTCACCAAACAAGAAAAGTATACAGGTTAATGCACACAATAATCCGAAAGCGATAATAGTGACAACGGTTTCAGCAACGCCTCCTTCAGTTGCGAAGTTCATCGCTGTCGCAATAGTGCCAGGGCCTGCCAAAATAGGCATAGCCAAAGGTGAAACGGCGATCCCTAGTGCGACATCTTTATCTTTCTGCACCGCTTCTCCGGCCTTTTATTCATCATGATTTGGTGAAGATTCACCTTGTAGCATACGATAGCCGATCAAAAATACGATCGCTCCACCAGTAATGCGCAACGCATACAAAGTGATACCAAACATATCAAAAATGATTTTTCCTGATATCGCAAAAATCGACACAATAATGAATGCAATAAACACCGATCTAAATGCTATCGATTTAACGGTACCTCTATCGTCGCCACTGGTTAGCCCAAGAAATATCGGTGTATTTGCTATCGGATTCATGATGGCAAAAAAGCCCATGAACACTGTAATAATGTGGATAATTAGCTCTTTCATTGGCAACCTTTTAAATAAGCGTTAAAAGTTAATTTGATGTGCCAAACTAGAAAGCCGAACATTTCAGAACAAATTCTAATTTTTAGTATCAAATACAAATAAGAAAAGACAAGTATAAGCGCCACCATGCATATGTCTACCGAATACCCTTAGTCTAGGTACGAAGACCACTGTGTAAGTTCTTTCCCTAAGATTAGTTTGTACAATACCTTGAGCTTTTTGGTAAATCATTGCATCAGTAAGGTCATTAGACATTCCAAATGTCTCTAGGCATATAACTATTTATTTCTAAAAACCCTCTTGTTAATTCTTTTATTACCCATACATATTCCCTACAATCGAATCAAATTTTTCGAGCATCTTCGATACTGGAGCGCACATGAGCGACGTAAAACATTGCAAACTTCTTATTCTTGGTTCTGGTCCTGCAGGCTATACCGCAGCCGTTTATGCGGCTCGCGCTAACCTTAATCCAGTTCTCGTTACCGGTATGCAGCAAGGTGGCCAGTTAACGACCACTACAGAAGTTGAAAATTGGCCAGGAGACGCCGAAGGCCTCACGGGCCCTGCTTTAATGGAACGAATGAAAGAGCATGCCGAGCGCTTCGAAACTGAAATCATATTTGACCACATCAATGAAGTGAACTTATCACAACGCCCATTTCAGCTAAAAGGTGATAGCGCACAATACAGTTGTGATGCTCTTATTATCTCAACCGGTGCATCGGCGCGTTACCTAGGTTTAGACTCTGAGGAAGCCTTTAAAGGACGTGGCGTTTCAGCGTGTGCAACCTGTGATGGTTTCTTTTACCGTAACCAAAAGGTAGCGGTTATCGGTGGCGGTAATACTGCCGTAGAAGAAGCACTGTATCTGTCAAATATTGCAGCTGAAGTACATCTTATCCATCGTCGTGATTCATTCCGCGCAGAAAAGATCCTAATCAACCGCCTGATGGATAAGGTTGAAAACGGCAATATCATCCTTCATACCGACCGAACACTAGATGAAGTATTAGGCGATGATATGGGTGTAACTGGTGTTCGTTTGAAGCATACACAATCTGATGAAACGGAACAGCTTGATGTAATGGGGGCATTTATTGCTATTGGCCACCAACCAAATACTGAAATATTCAAAGGCCAACTTGAAATGAAAGATGGCTATATCGTTGTAAAATCAGGTCTTAACGGCAACGCCACACAAACCAGCATCGAAGGTGTTTTCGCCGCTGGTGATGTAATGGACCATAATTATCGTCAAGCCATTACCTCTGCAGGTACTGGCTGTATGGCCGCTCTTGATGCAGAACGTTATTTAGATGGCCTAAACAATAAGTAAACAAAAGGTTATTTTCCAGTTTTATAACAAAACCCTACAGCCCAGTGGTATATCCACTGGGCTTTCTTTTGTATACTAGCGTCCTTCCGTTTACATAATAATTATCATTAAGCCTTCGAAATGGATAAGAAAAAACAACGTAGCTTGAATAATTGGCTCAAACAGCAGAGTAAACTAGCAAAACGCTGGTTAATGATCGCTGTCAGCCTTGGCGTACTATCAAGTGTGTTTTTGCTGGCTCAGGCCGCACTCCTCGCCTCCATTCTGCATCAACTGATTATTGAACATGTCGATAAAGCAGATCTCATTCCCTATTTCCTTGGCTTAGTTGCTACTATCGCGATCCGAGCCGCTTGTGCTTGGGGACGTGAAATTGCCGGTTTTCGCTGCGGAGAACAGATCCGCATTTATATCCGTCAACTCATTTTAGATAAACTACGCGAACTTGGCCCTGCCTATATAAAAGGAAAGCCTGCTGGCTCATGGGCAACGTTATTGCTCGAACAAGTAGAGGATATGCAAGATTTCTTTGCTCGATATCTTCCGCAAATGTCACTGTCAGTACTGATTCCGTTCATTATCCTTATTGTGGTATTTCCCGTTAACTGGGCTGCTGGTTTAATTTTCCTCATCACCGCACCATTAGTGCCGATGTTTATGGCATTGGTTGGCATGAAAGCGGCGGACGCCAACCGCAAAAACTTTAAAGCACTGCAACGTTTGTCTGGGCATTTTTATGATCGCCTACAGTCAATGACAACGATCCGCTTGTTTGATCGCACCCAAGCAGAAACCGAGCAGCTCAGAGGTGCATCCGAAGTATTTCGTACTCGCACCATGGATGTCTTGAAGATTGCTTTTCTATCCTCAGCGGTATTGGAGTTTTTTACCTCAATTTCCATTGCTATTACTGCGGTCTATTTTGGCTTCAGCTTTATTGGTGAATTGAATTTCGGCTACTACGGAACCAGTATTACGCTCTTTTCGGGGCTATTTATCTTGATACTCGCACCAGAATTTTACCAACCACTGCGCGACTTAGGTACCTTCTACCATGCAAAACAACAAGCCGTTGGTGCTGCGGAAAGTATTGTCGAGTTTTTAGAAACCGACGTGAGTAAAGTAAAATCAGGCGATCACATTTTAGACGATGTAAAACATATAGAAATCACAGCTCGAGATCTCGAAGTGTTCAGCCCTGAAGGCAAAAGGCTGGTTGGCCCGCTTTCATTTACCCTTGATGACCAAACAACCACGGCGCTAGTTGGCCCAAGCGGTGCAGGAAAAACCAGCTTAATCAATGCAATTCTTGGCTTTATGCCCTATCAAGGAAGTTTAACTATCAATGGCATTGAACTGAGTCAAATTAATCACAGCAGTTGGCGTAAACAGATCAGTTGGGTCGGACAAAATCCGCTTCTATTACATGGGACCATTTACGAAAATATCACACTCGGTCAAAACGACTTAAGTGATGATAAGGTTCGAGCGGCCTTAGAGAATGCTTTCGCTGCTGAATTTGTAGATAAACACGGTCTTGAATACGCTATTACCGATCGCTCTGGCGGCTTGTCTGTCGGGCAAGCTCAACGTATAGCACTCACACGCGCTATGCTGCAAAACGGTAACTTTTGGTTGCTTGATGAACCGACAGCCAGTTTAGATGCGCGCAGTGAACAGTTAGTGATGAAAGGTTTAAATAGCCAAATTATCGATAAAACCGCATTGATGGTGACACACCAACTTGCACCGCTAAAGTCGGTACAACAAATCTTGGTGATGGATGATGGAAAGATTGTTCAAAGCGGTGATTACACCTCGCTCAGTCAACAAGCCGGGTTATTTGCCGATATGCTGTCAGCTAACCAAGCCTTAGATGAAAACAATAAGGGGAACCTTGATGCGTGAACTAATCCCTTATCTAAAACTGTATAAAAAACACTGGTTCGGCTTATCGCTGGGAATGCTTCTTGCCTTCTTAACCTTGTTTGCTTCTATTGGTCTATTAACTCTTTCGGGTTGGTTCTTATCCGCAGCAGCAATTGCAGGCTTAACCATTGCCCGAGAAACCTTTAATTACATGCTACCCGGCGCGTTTGTGCGAGGGTTCGCGATGGGCCGAACCGCAGGGCGTTGGGGAGAGCGAGTCGTAAGTCATAATGCAACTTTCAAACTGCTAACCGATCTACGTATTTTCTTTTTCCAAAAGCTTGCTCCACTTATCCCTGGGAAAGTATCTAATTTAAGAGATGCCGACCTACTCAACCGCTTAGTGGCAGATATTGATGCCATGGATCATGTCTATTTACGCTTGATCAGCCCCGTCACCGTCGGCATTTTTGGTATTACAGCCCTCACCGCTTTCCTATGTTGGTTTGACCTACAGTTAGGTTTAATACTCGGAGCAATTTTACTGACGCTGTTATTAGTCTGGCCTGTATTATTCTATAAATTGGGTAAACGCAATGGTGCAGAGTTAACGCAGCATAAAGCAGAACTACGCATTACGACATTGGATTGGCTGCAAGGTTATAGTGAGCTGACCTTATTTGGTGCAGAAAACCGTTACCGTGAAGCGATTCTTTCAGCACAGAATAAATTACTCGCCAACCAGTTTGCCAACGCCCATTTCTCGGGGCTTGCACAAGCTTTATTGATGCTGGCCAATGGCTGGACGTTAGTATTGATCATTTGGCTCGCCGCAGATGGCGTCGCAGGAAACCAACCCGATCCAATGATCGCTTTAGTCGCTTTTGCAACCATGGCAAGCTTTGAGCTGCTAATGCCAATAGCCGGTGCTTTCCAGCATTTAGGTCAGACTTTAACTTCAGCACGTCGTCTAAATGATGTCACTTTGGCAGATCCAGAAGTTCAATTTCCAACTAAAACTACTTCTCATAGCGGCCAATTTGATATTGAGTTTTCAAACCTAAACTTTCACTACCCTGATGGTGACCAAAGAGTATTAAACAATGTGAATTTGCATATTCCCGCAGGTCATCGTGTGGCAATTGTTGGCCAGACCGGTTCTGGGAAATCAACATTAATGCAACTGCTTTCTCGCTACTGGGATCCTCAGCAAGGTGAGATTGCGATTGCAGGTACACCACTTAAAAATTGGAATGAAAGTGATCTGAGAAAAGCCATCAGTGTCGTTAGCCAACGGGTTGACGTGCTTAATGGTACCTTGCGTGACAATTTAGCGATGGCCGATCCAACAGCCAATGATGAGCAACTAGCACATGCATTAACACAAGTCGGATTAACCAAACTACTTGAAGACCAGGGTTTAGATGCTTGGCTTGGTGAAGGTGGTCGTCAACTTTCTGGTGGTGAGAAGCGTCGTATCGGTATTGCTCGTGCATTTTTGCATAATGGTTCGATTCTGTTATTGGATGAACCGACAGAAGGTTTAGACAAACAAACGGAACAGCAAATCACCGCGTTATTTAAAAAATACTTTGCCAACAAGACCGTCATTTTCATTACCCATCGCTTAGTCGAGTTAGAATCAATGGATGCGATCTGTTTGATTGAACAAGGGGAGATTGTTGAATATGGCAGCCACCAAGCTTTATTAGCTCAGCAAGGTCGTTACTATCAACTCAATCAAAGTTTGTAAGGGTGAAGGCTTGGTGATCCAACAATCACCAAGTTCTGAAATAAGAAGACTTACGCTTTAATCAACAATCCCAAAGCTACCAATAAAAATCCCGAGCAAAGCTCGGGATTTTTAAAACTTCATTATCTCAATGTAAATATTAAGACTGGCGACGAGGTGCTTTCGCCTTACCTGCTGGGCTGCGACCATTGGGTTTGCGTCCACCTTGCTCTGCACCGCTATTGCGCGTGCTTGATGCAGGTTTACGACGACCTGTTGTGGTCCCATTGGTTGTACGAGTACTTTTCGGCTTACCTGTTGTCGTTGTCACGCGCTCTTCATGACGTTTAACAGCACGACGAATCTTCTGGCTACGTGAGCGTTCACGTTTACGCGACGTGTTGTCTTTACTTAGATCAAGCATCGTTTCTTTTTCAGGACGCAGTTCGACCAGTTCACGCAAGTAGTTGACATCTTTAAGATCAAGCTCTTTCCAACCACCACGAGGTAATTTCTTATCAAGGTAGATATCACCATAGCGAACACGTTTCAAACGGCTGACGGTTGTTTCTTGAGATTCCCATAAACGACGAACTTCACGGTTACGACCTTCGTTGATAACCACATAAAAAGTATGGTTCATACCTTCACCACCGGCATAAACAATATCTTCGAAGCGAGCCATACCATCTTCAAGTTGTACGCCCTTTACAAGGTTACGTACTTTTTGCTCGTTCACTTCACCGAAAACTCGCACCAAGTATTCACGCTCAACCTGACGGCTTGGGTGCATCAAACGGTTAGCCAATTCACCATCGGTAGTAAACAGCAATAGGCCAGAAGTATTGGCATCAAGGCGGCCAACAGAGATCCAACGAGAACCACGAATTTTTGGTAGGCGATCAAACACCGTACGTCGGCCTTCTGGATCATGGCGGGTACACAGTTCACCTTCAGGTTTGTAATAAGCTAGAACACGACACACCACTTCTTCTGGCGCTTTGACTGACACAACATGCCCATCAACTCGCACTACAGCGCTGTCATCTTCTAGGCGTTCGCCTAACGTAGCTACCTTGCCATTAACACTTACGCGCCCTGTTCTAATCAACGCTTCTAACTCTCGACGAGAACCATGACCTGCTCGTGCTAAAACTTTTTGTAACTTTTCGCTCATTTATTTACCTTTGTGTCGTCTTCACAGACGTCGAATGAAAAAATGCGACCCCAAAATCGCGGCCGCATAGTATCTCAAATTCTACGTCAAAAAGCACCCGTTTTGATTATCTACTCAAATGGTGTTGGATCACCAGCCCCAACACGAGTAATTACCATTTCATCATCGCTAAAATCAATTACTGTCGTCGGTTGTTCGCCTAAGTAACCACCGTTTAATATTACATCGACAGCATGTTCTAGACGATCGCGAATTTCTTCAGGATCAGACTCTGTATGTGTGTTCCCAGGCAGAATGAGTGATGTCGACATCAGTGGCTCACCCAATGCTTCCAATAAATCTAAAGCAATACGGTTATCCGGAACACGGATACCGATAGTTTTACGCTTCGCGTTCATAAGACGACGCGGGACTTCTTTGGTTCCTTTGAAAATAAAGGTATACGCGCCCGGTGTATTGTTTTTTAACAGACGAAAAGCGGTGTTATCGACACGAGCATAAAAAGAGAGCTCAGATAAGTCGCGGCACAATAGGGTGAAATTATGCTTATCATCAAGGCGACGAATTTGGCAGATACGCTCTAAAGCTTGCTTATTCTCTAGCTGACAGCCTAGTGCATAACCTGAATCCGTTGGGTATACGACAACACCGCCATTACGGATAATAGCAACCGCTTGGGTGATCAAGCGCGCCTGTGGGTTTTCTGGATGAACGTAAAAAAACTGGCTCATTGTAATTCCTCATTATCGAGTCTCTCGACTCTATCTATAGGGTTTAAACCCCAATCTTTCCAGACAGGTTCGACTCCAGAAGGCAACCAAAGGTTTCGCCCCAATTCCATCCACGGTGAGGGGTAATGAAAATCACTGCCTTGAGAAGCTAATAGTTTGTATTGTATAGCATAATCCGCCAAATTGCGTCGTTCTTGTTGCGCTTGTTGTGGTTGTGCCACTTCCATTGCATCACCGCCGGCTTCAACGAATGCGGTAATTAGGCGCTTGAGCCACTTGGTCGTCAAGTCATATCGCCCCGGGTGAGCCAACACTGCCAGCCCTCCGGCACCGTGGATCGCTTGGATCGCATCATTCATTGAACACCAGTTAGGCGGTACATAGCCTGGCTTGTCACGGGTAAGAAACTTTTTAAACACTTGCTGCATGTTTTTGGCAAACCCTTGCTCTACCAACCATTTGGCGAAATGAGCGCGGGTTATCGGAGCTTCCCCAGCAATCATTTGTACTTCTTCGAGTACCCCTTCACGAGTTGATTTTTGTAAGCGGTGTGCAATCAGTTCAGCACGTTTAACACGGTGGTTCTGCTGCTGCTCTATTAAAGCCACCAGCGGGGCAGATTTAGGATCGACATTTAACCCTACAATGTGGATGTCTTTATTCTGCCAAACGGTCGAAACTTCAATACCATCGATAAGTTGAATAGGTAGCTGATTCTGTTCGATATAGTCATGAGCCATGGCTAACGCATTGATGGTATCGTGGTCAGTAATGGCGAGTACTTCGATATCAAAGCTCAACGCCCTATCAATCAACGCTTGCGGAGAAAGTCTTCCATCAGAAAAAGTAGTGTGACTATGTAAATCAATTCTCATAATTTCAATTTGCCGTTTTTAAGGCTTGACTTTTCATCTCGGTACTAGTTAACTAGTACACAAATGCAAAGTACATATCTAAGGTTGACTATGTTACAAGAATTTAACCAAAACCATAATCACAATTTAAGCGCAGTTTCTGCTGAGCTCGATTGGTGGCGCACTTGGTCAAGTTCTTGGTGGGCTCACGTGTACTTTTAAAAGTAAACCACATATTCACGAAGCCCGCTTACATCAGCGGGCTTTTTATTTTGTCGGACAACTCACATTCAACTGAACAATAAAACAGCAAATCGCCTAAAACGTCGATTGGGTCATGAAAAGGATTGTGCGAGTATGAACGACAGGAACTTAAAAAATCATGAAGGATGTCTTGTGAACAAGGCCATTGAAATTAAAAAGTTAGGACGTATTGAATTGCTGAATACTTCAGTTCAATACACGCAGGATCCAACACGTCTTTTCCATTCACTTTGTGAATCAAAAACAGATTGTTTATTGCTTGAATCAGCAGAAATCGATTCAAAACAAGATTTAAAAAGCCTACTGCTGATTGATGCCGCTGTACGTATTATATGCTTTGGTCACGTTGTCACCTTTCAGGCATTAAGTGATAACGGGCAACATCTTATTGAGCACTTGCACCGTAATATCAAAGCGGACATTACACATCGTCTTCAAGGAGATACATTAACTCTCGAATTTCATGCTGCGTGCGATACGTTAGATGAAGATTCGCGCTTACGTGAAGCCTCTTCTTTTGATGCGTTGCGCCTTGTTCAGCACAGCTTTGACCTCACCAACCAAGATAAACACGCTCTTTTTCTTGGCGGCTTATTTGCCTACGATTTGGTGGCAAACTTTGAGCCACTTGGTGATGCAGCAGCGACAAACCAATGCCCTGACTATGTGTTTTATGTAGCTGAAACTCTGATGGTCATTGACCACCAAACCGAAGTTTGTCAGTTACAAGCCAGTTTATTTGAACCCACAGATGAAGTTCGTGTCGCTCTGAAAGCACGTTTAGCGGCTATTGCTGAGCAAAGCCTTGCACCAAAGCCGCTGCCTAAAGCAAAAACAATTGCCAACCTTGATGTCGTGCCTAGTGTCACTGATGAAGCCTTTTGTAATACCGTTCGTGATTTAAAAGAATACGTGGTGAAAGGCGATATCTTCCAAGTAGTGCCGTCACGCCGTTTCACGCTGGCTTGCCCTTCCCCGCTTGCCGCTTATAAGCAATTAAAAGAGAGTAACCCAAGCCCGTACATGTTCTACATGCAAGACGAACGCTTTACTCTCTTCGGAGCCTCTCCTGAAAGTGCATTAAAATACGCAACAGAAACCAACCAAATTGAAATCTATCCCATCGCAGGCACTCGCCGCCGCGGAAAACGCCCTGATGGCAGCATTGATTTTGATCTAGATAGCCGCATTGAACTTGAATTGCGCTGCGATAAAAAAGAGAACGCTGAACATATGATGCTGGTCGACCTTGCACGTAATGATGTCGCACGCATTTCTCAAGCAGGGACAAGGCACGTGGCCGATCTATTAAAGGTCGATCGCTACAGTCATGTAATGCATCTTGTGTCACGCGTAGTCGGTCAATTAAGAGACGATCTCGATGCACTGCACGCCTACCAAGCTTGCATGAATATGGGCACGCTGACTGGTGCACCAAAAATTCGAGCCATGCAACTGATTCGTGATGTAGAAAAAGCTCGTCGTGGCAGTTATGGCGGTGCAGTTGGCTACCTGACTGGTGAAGGCGATCTCGATACCTGTATTGTCATTCGTGCCGCTTATGTCGAAGATGGCATTGCGCAAGTTCAAGCTGGTGCGGGGGTTGTTTATGATTCAGACCCACAAGCAGAGGCTGATGAAACACGTGGTAAAGCTCAAGCCGTTATTTCCGCGATTCAAGCGGCACATAAGGAGTAGTCAAAATGGCTAATATTATTTTTATCGACAATTTTGACTCATTTACCTACAACCTTGTAGACCAGTTTCGCTCTTTGGGCCATAACGTGACCATTTATCGTAACAATATTGCTGCGCAAAACATTGAACATGCGGTTAATCAACTTGAAAATCCGGTTGTTTTACTCTCTCCAGGACCAGGAGCGCCCTCGGAAGCTGGTTGCATGCCAGAGCTTATCCAACGTTTAAAAGGAAAAGTACCGATGATTGGCATATGCCTTGGTCACCAAGCGATTGTCGAAGCGTACGGCGGTACCGTTGCAGGAGCCGGTGAAATCATCCACGGAAAAGTATCGATGATGGCACATCAAAACCATGCTATTTATCAACAGCTTCCATCACCACTAGCCATTGCACGCTATCACTCATTGGTTGCAACTCATGTTCCTAGCTCACTGACAGTAACCGCAGAAGTTGATGGACTAGTGATGTCTGTTGTACAAGAACAAGACAAAGTGTGCGGATTTCAATTCCATCCCGAATCTATTATGACAACACATGGCGCAACTTTGCTCGCCAATGCCATCGATTGGGCTTTAGCAGAACAGACAATTTAACCGGATTGAAAAGGACTTTTTATGGAACAGATCATTAATAAACTGTATGCCCAGCAGTCACTATCTCAAGCAGAAAGCCAACAGCTATTTGACGTCATCATCCGTGGTGAGCTTGATCCGATCTTAATGGCCGCAGTACTAACGGCATTAAAAATTAAAGGTGAAACACCACAAGAAATAGCTGGTGCAGCCAAAGCCCTGTTGGCAAATGCCTCACCATTCCCAAGACCAGATTACGATTTTGCCGATATCGTCGGAACTGGTGGTGATGGCTCAAATACTTTCAATATCTCTACCACTGCCGCTTTTGTCGCTGCTGGTTGTGGAGTGAAAGTCGCGAAACATGGTAACCGAGGTGTATCGAGTAAATCTGGATCTTCTGACCTTCTTGACTCATTCGGTATTAACCTTGCGATGAGCACGGAAGATACCCGCAAAGCAATCGATGATTTAGGCGTGGCTTTCTTATTCGCACCGCAATATCACGGTGGCGTTCGCTATGCGATGCCAGTACGTCAGACGATGAAAACACGCACCATCTTCAATATATTAGGACCACTGATCAACCCAGCACGGCCCAATATTGAATTGATGGGTGTTTATAGCAAAGAACTGGTTCGCCCCATCGCAGAAACCATGTTACAAATGGGTTTAAAACGTGCAGCAGTTGTGCACGGCAGTGGTTTAGATGAAGTCGCTATTCATGGCGAAACGCTAGTAGCAGAAATACGTGACGGTGAAATCATCGAATACACCCTTCGCCCAGAAGATTTTGGGGTCGACAGCTACCCACTTGAAGCAATTAAAGGCGGTGAGCCTGCGGAAAATAGAACCATTATTACCAACCTACTGACAGGAAAAGGCACTCCAGCTCAATTGGCTGCGGTTGCTGTCAATGTAGCTCTACTGCTTCGACTTTTTGGTCAAGAAGACCTTAAGGCCAATACAGAACAAGCTATAAAGGTGATGAATTCGGGCAAAGCCTATGAGCTTGTCCAACAATTAGCGCAACGAGGTTAAGCCAAATGTCTGAGCAACTCTCTGAACATATTTCAACGCAACATACTCAGATGGCTGAAGTGTTGGCAAAAATCGTCAATGATAAATACCAGTGGGTGGCACAACGTAAAGCAGTACAACCACTGGCAAGCTTTGAACACTTACTGACTCCTTCAGATCGCTCTTTTTATCAAGCACTCGATACAGGAAAAACCGCATTTATTTTAGAATGTAAAAAAGCATCACCATCTAAGGGATTGATTCGTGAAGATTTTGATTTAGATTACATCGCTTCCGTTTATAACGAGTATGCCAACGCGATTTCTGTTCTAACCGATGAAAAGTACTTCCAAGGTGATTTTGAGTTTTTACCGCGTGTTCGCTCACAAGTAAGCCAACCTGTTATCTGCAAAGATTTCATGGTTGATACGTATCAAGTCAATTTAGCTCGCCATTATGGCGCTGATGCTATCCTATTGATGCTTTCGGTGCTCGACGATAGTCAGTATCAAGAGCTTGCAAACCTAGCTCATGCTCTTGGGATGGGCATTCTTACCGAAGTCAGCAATGAGGAAGAACTTCACCGCGCGGTCGCATTAAAAGCGAAAGTGATTGGTATCAATAACCGTAACTTGCGTGATCTTTCTACCGATCTCAATCGCACTAAGCAACTCGCACCTTTATTGCCCAAAGAAACCATCATCATTTCTGAATCGGGAATTTATACCCACCAACAGGTGCGCGACCTCGCCCAATATGCCAATGGCTTTTTAATCGGTAGTTCGCTAATGGCTGAAGACAATTTGGAACGAGCTGTTCGTAAAGTCACATTGGGTGAAAATAAAGTGTGTGGCTTAACTCACCCAGACGATGCAGCTAAAGCCTACCAAGCAGGGGCTGTATTTGGCGGATTAATTTTTGTGCCACAGTCAAAGCGGTGTATCGATGTTGAAACGGCCAGTTCAATCATCAACAGTGCCCCTTTGCATTATGTGGGTGTTTTCCAGAATCATCAATTTGAATACGTCGCACATACTGCATCAACACTCGCACTGCATGCGGTACAGTTACATGGCGATGAAGATCAAACTTATATTGATTCATTAAGAACGGCCTTACCAGACAACATCGAGATTTGGAAAGCTTATGGCGTAAGTGATCATTTACCGACTTTCATTGAGCATAACGTTGATCGCCACTTACTCGATGCCAAAGTTGGCATGCAGTCTGGCGGAACTGGAACCAGTTTCAATTGGCAACTGTTGACCAATATCAGAGATGTCATGTTAGCGGGTGGGATATCTGCAGACAATGCCCAGCACGCGGCCAGTTTTGGCTGCTTAGGGTTAGACCTAAATTCCGGAGTAGAAAGTGAGCCTGGAAAAAAAGACCTGCACAAGCTGACCCAAGCTTTCAGCGAGATTAGAAATTATTAATAACACATTTATTACCGTTGAATCGCTCAGCGGTAAAATAGAATAAGGAATACAATTATGGCTAAGCTCGATGCTTATTTTGGTGAGTATGGTGGTCAATATGTGCCACAGATTTTAGTACCCGCTCTCGATCAATTGGAACAGGCTTTTATTGATGCACAAGAAGATGAGCAATTTCGCTCAGAATTTATGTCTCTGCTTCAAGAATACGCAGGCCGCCCAACTGCACTAACCCTGACTCGCAACTTGGTTAAAGGGACTAAAACGAAACTGTACCTCAAACGTGAAGATCTACTGCACGGCGGCGCACACAAAACCAACCAAGTACTAGGCCAAGCACTGTTAGCTATGCGTATGGGCAAGAAAGAGATCATTGCTGAAACCGGTGCAGGTCAACATGGTGTAGCAACAGCACTAGCATGCGCATTACTCGGTTTAAAATGTCGTGTCTACATGGGAGCAAAAGACGTGGAGCGCCAAAGTCCCAACGTGTTTCGTATGAAACTCATGGGGGCAGAGGTCATCCCTGTTCACTCCGGTTCTGCCACCCTAAAAGATGCATGTAATGAAGCTTTACGTGATTGGTCTGCCAGTTATGAAACAGCTCACTATTTATTAGGCACTGCCGCAGGCCCTCACCCGTTTCCTACCATTGTTCGTGAATTTCAACGTATGATCGGCGAAGAAACTAAGCTGCAAATTTTAGCACGTGAAGGTCGACTACCAGATGCAGTGATTGCCTGTGTTGGTGGTGGTTCTAACGCCATCGGTATGTTTGCTGACTTTATTGAAGAAAAGGAAGTACGTTTGATTGGTATTGAACCTGCGGGTAAAGGCATTGACACCGACCAACATGGCGCACCACTAAAGCATGGCAAGACTGGTATTTTCTTTGGAATGAAATCTCCACTAATGCAGGACGAGAATGGCCAAGTTGAGGAATCTTATTCTGTATCCGCAGGCCTTGATTTCCCATCGGTCGGTCCACAGCACGCATATCTCCATTCAATTGGTCGTGCTGAATACGACAGTATTACCGATGACGAAGCATTAGAGGCATTCCAAGCCATTGCACGTAACGAAGGTATTATCCCTGCGTTAGAATCGTCACACGCTGTCGCTCACGCAATTAAGATGGCTTACGCTGAACCAGACAAAGAGCAGCTATTGGTTGTCAACCTATCCGGTCGTGGTGACAAAGACATATTCACTGTTCATAAATTGCTAGAAGAAAAAGGAGCGTTGTAATGGATCGCTATCAAACTCTATTTCAGCGCTTAGCTGATAAAAATCAAGGTGCTTTTGTTCCATTCGTTACCATTGGTGATCCAAACCCTGAGCTGTCTTTGCAAATAATGCAAACCTTAGTCGATGCTGGTGCCGATGCGTTAGAGCTCGGGATGCCATTCTCAGACCCACAAGCTGATGGGCCAACAATACAAGGGGCAAACATTCGAGCGCTCGAAGCAAATACAACACCGGATATCTGTTTCGAGCTGATCCGTAAAATTCGTGAACAGCACCCAGACTTGCCAATTGGTCTGCTGATGTACGCCAACCTAGTGTACTCAAGAGGTATCGATAATTTCTATCAGCGTTGTCAAAGTGCAGGCGTTGATTCCGTACTCATCGCTGATGTTCCAACTAACGAAAGCCGAGATTTTGTCGCCGCAGCCGAGAAGTATGGGATTCACCCAATCTTTATTGCACCGCCAACAGCCAGTGACGAGACACTAGAATCGGTTGCGAAGCTTAGCGGTGGTTATACCTACTTACTTTCTCGATCAGGTGTAACTGGCACTGAAACCAAAGCGAACATGCCAGTTCATGCACTACTTGACCGATTAAATCAATTTGACGCACCACCGGCTCTACTGGGTTTTGGCATCTCGGAACCAGCTCAAGTTAAGCAAGCCATTGAAGCTGGCGCTGCGGGGGCAATATCAGGCTCTGCTGTAGTCAAGATTATTGAACAGAACATTGCTCAACCACACGAAATGTTAACTGGTCTTAGCAAATTTGTATCCAGCATGAAAGCGGCGACTATCCGATAATTATTCATCCAAACTTCGCTATGAGATCGATTTCTTACTCCAAAGTGGAAATCGATCTTTTTATTAACATGTAAACCCGACAGATAAAGCATTCACCAGCTCAGCAAAACAAAAGCCCACATTCACCACGACGATGGCAATCGTTTACCCGCGCGTTAAATACCATTTTAAATCAACTTACTATCAATATTATTGTCAATTCACTTTCATGCAATGTTGCTAAATGTGAAATATCCGTGTAAAAAGCTATACGAGATATTTATCCTACATTTGTTATTTATATAGTGGGTAATACTGGGATTTTACAATTAATTAGCACAGAGGTTATGGAAGTGTTAAAAGAGAAGAGTTTACTAAGCAACATTGGCGTTCAAGTCGTCATTGCTATGATCGTTGGTACCGCCGTTGGAGCCATGATGGGGCACGAGGCGGCGATGTTTGCCCCACTCGGCGTGATTTTTATCAACCTAATTAAAATGCTAGTCATTCCATTGGTTGCTGTTGCATTAATTTCTGGTGCTGCAGGCCTTGGTGATAGTCAATCAGCAGGAAAAGTTGGGGCGGTAACTTTAGGCTACTTTGCTGTAACTTCAGCACTAGCAGTTGCTCTAGCACTATTGATGGGTGAAGTGTTCCAACCAGGTATTGGTATCGATGTGTCCGGTGTAGAGGGGATGTTTTCTGCCGAATACGCATCAAAAGGTGAATTACCTACTTTTTGGGCGACCATCACAGGTATGATTCCAACCAATGTTTTCCAATCACTGAACAATGCAAACATTCTACAGATTCTTGTCTTCTGTCTATTTTTCGGTGTTGCCATCTCTAAGCAAAGCAAAGAAAAACGTGATCCAATCATCAATGGCGTAAACGTTATTGTTGATGCGATGGTTTGGATGATCAACAAAGTAATGATCATTGCACCGATTGGTGTCTTTGGCCTGATGGCAGAAGCCGTAGGTACTTTTGGCTTTGGTGCGTTGATGGTGGTATTTAAACTATTTGTTGTTTACGTTGCTGCAATTTTGATTTTTGGATTTATCGTTTACCCATTGATGATCCAAATATTCACAAAAACATCAGCAAAAAAATTCATCCTTGCGATGAAAAAACCACAAGCCGTTGCCTTATCAACCGCCTCTTCCATGGCTACGCTACCAGTAACGATGGATACGGTAGAACATGAACTTGGTGTACGTAATTCAACCGCCTCTTTTGTGTTGCCATTAGGTGCAACAATTAATATGAGTGGTAATGCAATTTACTACGGCCTAGTTGCCATTTTCTTTGCTCAACTATTTAATATTGACCTTTCAATGGGTGCCTATATTGCAATTATTGTTACCGCTACTTTAGGCGCAGTAGGCCAAGCCGGTGTACCTGGTCCTTCATTCCTTGTGGTTGCCGTTCTATTAGCGGCAGGTATTCCAATTGAAGGCTTACCATTATTGTTTGCGCTTGACCGTATCTTCGATATGATCCGCACAGCCCTAAATATAACGGGTGATGCTGCTTGTGCTGTCATCGTAGATTCTCTTGTAGAAGAAGAAATAGAAACTGAATTTCAAAAACAACAAGCTTAAATCCACCTTGCTAATAAATATCGATGGGCTACCGAAAGGTAGCCCTTTTTTTTATTTAAAATGAGAGAGCCTGTAATAAACAGATAGAATTATAATTGAATATAAAAAACACCACTGATATTTTCCACTATATAGATATGGCACTAATTATTAAAATAGCCATTCTTACATAAAAACAAAAAACGTCAGTAGCGAGAACAACATCAATGAATATAATTAAATCCATAAAAAAAGAGCTTTCTATCAATAAAAAAATCAACATCGAAAATGTATTCAATATAACCAAACAAGTAGAAAAAAACATATCCAATTCTATTTGTCATGATTTGTTATTTAGCAGACTATCCATCACTCATCAAATTGATCCATCTACTAAAAAACTTAATATTGCAGGTTGTGTTAAATCTCCCGCTTATAAGCAGTCACTTACTCATAAAGTAGCTAATTGGCCAGAAGAATATCACTTGTTAGAAAAACTAATTCATCGAGAATTTCTAAACCTGGCTCAATTTTGGTGCGAATTCGAAATATACAAGATTAAATCTAAATATCCAGAGAGTGAGAATAATGAATATAAAAAATTACCATTATTGGAAGAAGCGTATCACTCTAAGATAGTTGAGGATATACAATCATCTCAGGAATTATACTACACGCTGCATCATACACAGCCCATGTCATTATCCGATGCTGTATTGTTAATGAATCTTTCAACTCTTATTGCAGATAAGGGGTGGTATGAAATGTTAGAAAGTTTAACAATATCATCTACAGGAAGGCATTTTATACTACTGGAAAAAACTAGCGAACCAATTTGCACAATTGTTGGTTCCGCTAGAATTCAGCTGTGGAATGAACGCCATAACTGGCTTTCATTTTCTCCTTTTTTTACCAATGAAGGTTGGCAGCCATGCATCCCTGATAGTATTAAAAACAGCCCCATTCATGCCAAAATTTTCAAGACTAGTTGTATACCAAAATTAGATTCTATTCATTCATTCGAAAAATATTTCGATGAAACTATTCTCAAAAAAAATCATATATGTGAGGTTATTAGACTTAGTGTAAGTGGAACAGTCCAAGAATGTATATTTTATTTATTCCTTACACAAAAACACCTTATAAGAGAATTAGATGCAATGGGTTTCTATATGGCTTACGTCATAATAGAGCAGCCTTGGTTGATGAATTTTTATCAAGAATTAGAACTTGACTGTTATTTTAGCATTAGTTATAAAAACTTAAATGACACCGAAAGAAACACATACAAAGGGTTTTGGATTATCCCAAATTTAAAAACTGAGCTTAACAATACATCGTTTAAAAATTACAAAAAAATTGTCATTCAAAACAAGAAAAAAAGTAACTACAGGAACTTGTAATGTTAGAAAACATCACGTATCCAAAAGGTTTTTTTTTAATATCATCGTCTCTCATTGTTCTAGCATGGCTACTGTATTTCTGTAGATCTCTGAGAAAGAATTTGTCAAAAAATAAAATAGAGAGTTGGAAATACAACAAGTATGCAATGACACATTTATTTTATATTATTTACGCTTCAGGTTTATTTATATGGATTCTAATGAATTCGTATTTCCACACTAATTATTTAATGATATATCCACCTGGGAATGCAATATACATAGCGACATTAGCAAATCTAGCTGCGTTTAGCTCCTTCGCTTCTGCATTTCTATTTTCATGCAGTCTGCGCTCGACCATTTCCTCGGTCCCTACTCCGGCTTGGAAGTATGCATTGCTAGCTGTTGTTTCATTATATGCTTACATTGTGAATATCGTTCCAGGGTTAGTAATTAAATCTATCGATATTGTTGCCCCAAGTGATTTCATAATAAAATTTGGCCCCTGCACTAGTGGTTTTTTTACTGGATTTATCTTAATTGTTTATATGACCTTCAGCAATCTATTACACTTAAGAAAAGCAACGAACAGGCTTGGTAAGACCAAGATGAATTATATGCTTTGTGGTATAGTAATTTTTATGGCCTCAACGGCAGTTCTAAATATTGGTTTTACTTATTTACTTAACGATTTTTCACTCACTTGGCTGCCACCAGTGCTCTCAATCAGTGAAACATTATTTTTTGGTTATGCTTTACTTACCGTTAGGTTTTATAGCTGTCGATATCTCATGTATGTATTAGCATTAGTATTCTTGCTTATTATTATATACATAATTCCTTTTGTTTTTATAATTATATTTACATCGAAAATTTCAATTAAATTACTTTGCATAATCGCAACAATGTGGATTCTCTTATCTGCAGCAAGTTGGAATAACATTCATAAGCTCGTTAAGATGACTTCATCTAAACTTATTTATGGTTCAACTGTCACGCCTATTGATAAAATTCTAAATCTTGAACACGACTTCCAAAATTCTGTAGAAGCATCTATCCATAAATTGGCCGAAGTCCTCGACATTCCAAAAGAAAAACTACAACTGGTCACCAATGATTATAATAATGATAACTACTCTGAATATCTTTCTACTCATCGTTCGATATTAATCGCAGATGAAATAAGTGATGAACTGGTGCTGACAGAAAAATTACATAAATTACAAGAGAGAATGGGCTCAAACAATACTGCTTTAATCTTGCCTCTTTTTGATCAAGATTACAAAGTTTCACATTTATTGGTATCTCAGTATAAAACTGATGGTTCGCTGTTCTCAAATGAAGAAATAAAAGCTCTACAATTTCTCATTAGTAAAGTTCAAGGTTATATCAATGCTCATAGAAAAATAACTCAGTATCAATCACTTGCCCACTCCATTGCCCATGAAATGCGAACCCCATTAGCTATGGTTCAGCTTCAATTTGAAGAGTTGAAAAATAAAATTGATGCTAATCAACCAGTCTCAGAATTGTTCGCTTCAATAAACAAGGGGAAAACAGCCATACTAAACGGAAGGCAAATAATTGACATTATATTACATGAAGTACGAAATTCATCTACGAAACCGGAATCAACATCTTTTTATCGAATATCTTACGTTATTTCACAGGCTCTAAGCCGATACTGTTTTGAAAATGATGCTATTCGTCAACGAGTTGTTTTTCATAACAATCAGGATTTTTTAGTTAATTTGAATGATACAATGTTTAGCTTTGTTATTTTCAATCTAATAAGAAATGCTACTTACTATTTTGACTCTCATCCTAATAGTAAAGTGGATATTATTATTGATACTGGCCAACAAGAAAATTGTGTCATATTTAGAGATACTGGGCCAGGTATAGATACCCGTATAAGTAAAAAGATATTTGATGACTTTTTTACATACAATAAGAATGGAGGTAGTGGGTTAGGATTGAGCTACTGTAGGCGTGTGATGGAAACCTTTAGTGGACGTATAGAATGCCATTCCATTCCAGGTGAGTTCACGGAATTTAAGCTTTACTTCCCTACTGTAAACATTACTAATAAACAGTACCCTTTTTGCTTATCAGCACTAACTACACAAGATTTATATACTATCAAAGATAGCGTGAAAGCATTCAATGTAGATAATATGACACCCATCAAGAAAACCATATTAGTTGTTGATGATCAGCCAGTTCAAAGAGCGTTAGTCAAAGTTTATTTAGAACAGCTTGGCATGAATGTTATTCAAGCTCATAACGGAGAATCTGCTATTAACCATTTTTTAAATAGTCACATAGATTTAATATTAATGGATATTCAAATGCCTAAAATGAATGGTTTTGATGCAAGTAGGCGAATTAAGCAACTAAAGCCATCCATACCCATTATTGCCCTTTCCGGAGAGTCTTCTGAATACGACTTAAGTTTAATCGATAAACTGATGGATGGGAGATTGGTGAAACCAACGACTAAAGCGGAGTTACAAGCCGCCGTTTATAGATACACAGCTAATCCCAAGCATGAAGCCTCCCTATGTCTAAACAACTTAGAATTGCAGGTAGACGGCAAGTAAGTGAATCCCCTTAAGCGGAGATAAACGATGTGATTGAGGTAAGCTACGCTGCCAACGTCGCTGCAACTTCAAATAGGAAGTATATACATAGCTTAAGTATGGTTGCTTGTATGTGATTATTTTGCATTGCAATTTGCAAAATCACATCATGTACGCCTAAAGTTAAGTTGTAGATTCATGTAATAGACGAGTACATCATTGGCATTAATATTGCAAAGAGCAAATATCCCCCTTCATGTGTTTATACCTAAATAACTTGAAGTTTCAGGTCGGCGGCAAGTAAGTTCATTCCAATGAGCATAGATAAACGGTGTGATTAGGGTTAGCGGACATAGCCAACACTGCTACAGTTTCAAAAATGCAAAGTATGTGATTTTTAACAAGAGTGAAGGATGAACTTGGAGTCTCAGTAATGGATATACACAGAAATGCTTATTACAGTTTAATTCACGATGGAATCAAAGAACTGATGATTGACCGTATTGGTCATTTTAATGAAGTCGAGTACCGTCAATATCTTGGCTTCATTACAGGTAAAGATTCTTGTTTTTCAATGACAAATGAAGAACTTGTAATTACCGTCGCTAACCTTAAAAGCGAAGGTTATTTAGAAGATATGAAGCGTGGCATCTCACAATTAGAACCTAGCGGTTGGGAAAGGTAATTTGTGTCGAATTGCCTCTTCCTATTTAGCTATAGCGTACTTTTCGTTAGACTGTCGTCAACATTCCAACCAAAGTGTTCATACTGATGAAACAACTTATTGATTTTATTCCACTGATTATCTTTTTTGCTCTATTTAAAATGTACGATATTTACGTAGCGACAGGTGCATTAATTGTCGCTAGTGCGGTACAAATTGCCCTAACTTATGCGCTCTACAAGAAAGTAGAAAAAATGCAACTCATCACTTTTTTGATGGTGGCTGTATTTGGTGGGATGACGATATTCCTACACGATGATAACTTCATTAAATGGAAAGTCACCATTGTCTACGTTGTCTTTGCCTTAGGTCTCACTATCACCCACATTATGGGTAAATCGGCAATCAAAGGGATGCTTGGCAAGGAGCTATCTTTACCTGATCATGTTTGGGCCAAAATTAATTGGGCTTGGGTACTGTTTTTCTGCGTCTGTGCTGTTTTAAATATCTATATCGCGTACCGATTGCCTTTAGACGTCTGGGTAAACTTCAAGGTATTCGGTTTACTAGCCGCAACGTTTGCCTACACTCTACTCACTGGGGTGTTTATTTATAAACATTTACCTAAAGAAGATAAAGCGACAGAAACCAATCAATCTAAGGACAGCTAACTACTCATCCGAGGACTCTGAGGGTGTAAATCATGTCTTGTTTCGCTATAATCGACAGTCATTTCACAGCGACCATTTGGTCGCTGTTTCGTTTGTTGCGGATGTCTAAAAATGAATCAGGAAAATAACGCTCCTAGAGGTCAACTATTGCTGCGCACCCTTGCAATGCCAGCAGATACAAATGCCAATGGTGATATTTTTGGCGGATGGATCATGTCTCAGCTTGATTTGGCTGGCGCCATTCTAGCTAAAGAGATATCGAGTGGACGGGTGGTCACAGTTTCTGTATCCAGTATTACTTTTAAAAAGCCAGTAAAAGTCGGTGATGTTGTCTGCTGCTACGGTGAGTGCACAAAAATTGGACGAACGTCGATGTCAGTAAACCTTGAAGTGTGGGTGAAACCTATCAAGCAAGATAGTGTCGGCGATCGATTCCAAGTGTGTGAAGCCACTTTTAACTATGTCGCCATCGATGCAAATGGACGTCCACGAGCTATTAACCCGGGTAGCTGATCAAAAAATTGAGTTTGATTACTTTCAATCTCTATCGGTTTGAGTACATTAAGGCTTCGACTGAAAAATCAATCAATAAGGACATCAATATGTGGTACGTCATCTTCTCACAAGACGTGGAAAACTCTTTGGAAAAACGCATGAGTGTCCGACCGCAACATTTGGAGCGCTTACAAAAACTGCAAAATGAAGGCCGGTTGCTTACAGCTGGACCTATGCCTGCCATTGATTCTGATAATCCCGGAGAAGCAGGGTTTACTGGCTCAACCGTTATCGCTGATTTTACGTCTTTACAGCAAGCGCAAGCATGGGCTGACGCTGATCCCTATGTTGAGGCTGGAGTTTATCAACACGTTATCGTTAAGCCGTTTAAGAAAGTGTTTTAAAATGAAAAAATTCGCCTTTGTCGCCGCTATTATTACGTTAATGGTTGGCTGTAGTTCAAATGCTGACCAACAAGAACACCTAGAATTGTTAGCAAGTAACCGAGCCAGTGCCATCAGTAGTGAATTACCTTTAGAATTCGGTCCTCTTTCGGTTATGAGAGCCATTTCAAAAGGCAGCACCGTTGAAATTATGATGCTTTACAATTCTGATCACCAAGGTGCCAAGCCTATTGATCAGGTAGTGAAAACAAGTATTAATGTCTACTGTTCTGACGCTTTAACAAAGTCAAACCTTGATATCGGTTTAACTTACCGTATTCAGATTCGTAATAATCGTGGTCAGTTGATGATCGACCAGTTAGTGACTAAAGAAAGCTGTACTGTCCAATAGAGATTATTTAACTGCGCTCTTATTGTATAAGGCCTCATCCTGAGGCCTTAATTAGATCAAAGAACCTAGCGGTCAAAGGTTAGCTCTTTACGTAGTGCTTTGGCTGCCAGAACTAAATTGGTCAACGCTGCTTCAGTCTCAGGCCAGTTACGTGTTTTCAAACCACAATCTGGATTAACCCACAGACGCTCCGCTGGGATCTTCTCGGCCGCTTTTCGGACTAAACCCTCAATCCATTGCTGTGATGGAATATTCGGAGAGTGAATATCGTACACTCCTGGTCCTATTTCATTCGGGTAATTGAATTCTTCAAACGCTTTCAGCAGTTCCATATTAGAACGCGATGTTTCAATAGTAATCACATCGGCATCCAATGCTGCTACAGAGTCAATAATTTCATTAAATTCGCTGTAGCACATATGAGTGTGGATCTGTGTCTCTGGCTTCGCACTGGCGGCTGAGATTTTAAAGGCCTCCACCGCCCATTGTAAATACGCCTCATGATCACGCTTTTTCAGCGGCAAACCTTCTCGAATAGCAGGTTCATCAATTTGGATTATATTAATGCCTGCCTGTTGTAAATCTGCGACTTCGTCACGCAACGCAAACGCCAATTGTTGAGTAATTTCCTTACGAGAAATATCTTCACGAGGGAATGTCCAGCATAAGATCGTTACTGGCCCTGTTAGCATGCCTTTCATCTGTTTAGACGTTAGCGACTGAGCATAAGTTGACCACTTAACGGTTATTGGCTTCTCTCGCTCTATATCTGTCACCACGATGGCTGGTTTAACACAACGAGAACCGTAACTTTGAACCCACCCAAACTGAGTGGTTTGAAAGCCCGCAAGATTTTCAGCAAAATATTCCACCATATCGTTACGTTCAGCTTCACCGTGCACCAATACGTCCAAATCTAATGCCTCTTGGCGTTTTACAGCATCGGCAATGTGGCCTTTTAATGCCGCTACATATTCGCTTTCAGAAAGTTGACCTTGGCGATAAGCACTACGTTGGGTGCGAATTTCCGCTGTTTGAGGAAAAGAACCTATCGTTGTTGTTGGCAAAAATGGCAAACCAAGAACTTCCGCTTGGTGATGCGCACGCTCTGCATAAGGTGCGCTTCGCTCCGACAATGCAGAAGTAATACTATTTACGCGAGCTTGGACCTGAGGTTTATTCACATGAGTTGCACTCTGACGCGCTACAATCGGCAAACTATAGGTATCACAAGATAAAATAGCGGCTGGATCGCCATCTAATGCCTTGCCCAATAAAGCCACTTCCGTCACTTTTTGCTTAGCAAATGCGAACCAACTTTGAACCTCAGTTGATAAACTTTGCTCAAGATCTAAATCTATCGGGCTATGCAGTAGTGAGCATGAACTCGCAATCCATAATCGCTCACCCAACTGATTTTTCACCGGCTGTAAACGAGCTAATAACGCAGCAAGATTGGCTCGCCACACATTTCGCCCATTTACGACCCCCAACGAGAGTACCCAATCACTTGGCAACTTTTCGACTACAGCTTCAAGCTGTTCTGGAGCGGCGGAAAGGTCGATATGTAAGCCGTGAACCGGCAGCTCAACAATCTTATCGAGCGTATCAACCACCGAATCAAAATAGGTAGTTAATAACAATTTCACATCACCACTGATCACTTGGTAAGCCAGTTTTAGTGCATCTTGCCACTCTTTTTCTAACTCTAACGATAAAATCGGTTCGTCGATTTGCACCCATTCAACGCCTTGTTTAGCTAACTTGGCAAGAATGGTTTGGTATGCGGTTAACAAACGAGGTAATAAAGTGAGGCGATCAAACCCTTCTTCTATTTCTTTACCTAAATAAAGATAACTAAGTGGACCAAGCAGTACCGGTTTCACTTGATGCCCAGCCTTCAACGCTTGATTAGTTTCTTCAAATAACTGTGGCCAACTGACACTAAACGTATCATCTTGGCTAAATTCGGGCACAATGTAGTGGTAATTCGTATTAAACCACTTAGTCATATCTGACGCTGCACTACCAGCACAGCCACAGCTTGCTTGTGATTGACCACGGCCAACGCGAAACAAAGTGTCTAAATCAGGAAAACCATTATTGTGGCGCTTAGGAACATGTCCGAGTAGCAATGTGGTGGTGAGCACATGATCATACCAAGCAAAATCCCCTACTGTTGTAAAACTAAGCCCAGCTTGCTGCTGTAGAGCCCAATTGTGCTGACGAATGGTGCTACCCACTTGTTTTAATTGATCTTGTGTACTTTCTCCACGCCAATATTTTTCAAGCGCAAACTTGAGTTCACGTTTTTCACCAATACGCGGATAACCTAAAATGTGTGTGGTTGTCGTCATCTTCCTAGCCCTTATTCTGTTGGTAGTGTTGAACTTTTATCTTGATAATTAAGAAGTCTAGATGGCTAAACTATCCACTTGAATGGGCCAGCGAACAACATCCAATTATTCAACATGTTCATTAAATAAATTCATGTTGTTTTCGACAACGTTAGGTTACCTCAAAATAAATAGCCATCTAGATGTTTACAGCTCCCTACATACAGCGTAAGTTAGTGCAATTAAAGCCATCTATTTCAAGAGATAATGAGGAAATAGTCACGATGATCGAACTTAAGCATTTGCGAACGTTAGCTTCGCTAAGAGATTCGGGTTCATTGACCTCGACCGCAACGTCTCTCCACTTAACACAATCAGCGCTTTCACATCAAATTAAAGATTTAGAGGCAAGAATTGGCGGGCAGTTGTTTTTACGCAAAACTCGTCCTGTAAAATTCACCTCAGAGGGAGAAATTTTACTCAAGCTTGCCGATGAAATTTTACCCAGAATGGCAAGAGCTGAAAATGAATTAGCGAGTCTGAAAGAAGACGTGAATGGGCGTTTGCACATGGCAATTGAGTGTCACTCTTGTTTCCAGTGGTTAATGCCAGCATTAAAGGAATATCAATTGGCTTGGCCAAGTGTCACGTTAGACTTTTCATCCGGCTTCGGTTTTGAACCCTTACCCGCTCTGCTAGCAGGAGAACTTGATCTTGTCATTACTTCCGATATTTTGCCTCGATCCGAAGTCCACTACGAGCCTCTATTCGACTTTGAAATGCGTCTTATCACCTCAACCGCTCACCCTCTTGCAGAAAAAACGATCATCGAACCTAGCGATTTAGCCTCGCAAACCATGTTGACTTATCCGGTCCAAAAAAACCGCTTGGACGTCGTAAAACACTTTCTGCAACCCGCAGGCATTGAGCCAGCAAAATGGAAACAAGCTGATAACACATTGATGTTGGTACAAATGGTATCTGCAGGTTTAGGGGTAGCCGCACTGCCTAATTGGGCAATCAGTGAATTTTCTAGGCAAGGACTGATCACCAGTAAGCCATTAGGTAACGGTTTATGGCGGCGGTTGTTTGCAGCCACCCGTCATAGCGAAAAGGATAAACATTATCTGCAAGCTTTTTTCGTCACCGCTCGACAACAATGCAAAAGCCACCTTGATGGCATCAAGATGGCTTGATAGTTAAACAAAAATATTAACGGGTATAGGATTTGAATTGGTTAGTCAGTGGATCGTATTGGTAACCTAAGACATCTAGTTTACCAATAACACCTTCCACATCCATTTCGTACATACTGGCAAGTTCTTCAAAGCTGTTGCACTCTAAGCGCAGTTTTTCATTCACAATGCCCAGTAAAATAACACTATCAAAGCGGCTGACGTTACTTAGGTCCATCACAAGCTCCTTTACCAACGAGGTAATGAAAGCCTAGTCGCAAAATCATCTGCAAAAAGTGACCAATATCTAGAGAATAAATAAACCTTGGAAACTTGTGCTTGCCGCTAACATAAACAGTAGGGCAATACCTAACTGGATTTTTTCTGCACTTTTTGAAAATAAAATATGCCAACACCAGGCGATAATTCCTGCGATCATCAAACCAAAACTGGTTAGCAAAGCCAATGTCGCTTGTGTTAACGCTTGATCATCTAAGCCATAAGCTTTCGGTACAACACAAAGTGCAACCCCCATCGCACATAAAATGCCGATGATAGGAAGTAGTCGGTGAAATGCTTGCAGACGCGTACGTGCAATCGTCAACAGTAGATGAGAAAAACATGATCCAAGTAAACCCACTAATATCACATTGGCAACGGATGCTGGCCAATTCGCCTGCTCAGACACCAGAATGGCAACATAAGCTAATGACAACCCGTTAGCTAGATAAAGTACCCATAATGGGCCTTCATCACGTGTTTTCTTGGTTTGTACTTGAGAGTAAAAATAGAAAATGGCAAATACGACCATGAACGCTTCAATTTTAAGAGAAGCCACCGCGAGCCACAAAACGCCAATCGCTGGCAATAAGCGGTGAATACGCCCACGTTGTCCCGGACAAATCTCCCCTCTAACTAATACGAGAGTCAAGATAATTTGTGCACCCAGTAACATCGGAGCAAAAACAGAAAGTAACGATTGAATCATGCTATAAGGCCATTTAAATATGTCTGGGCGCGATGATAGCAAATTTATTCAGCTTAATAGAAGTCAGTTCGTACTCAGATGCATCAGAACATCATCTGATGTTATCATCCCAACATATTTATTCTCTCGCACAAGAACCCAAGGAAAAGGGATTTTTTTCTTAATTAGGTGAGTAACCGTTGATAGTTCCGTCATGACATCTAATTGAGTGAAGGTTGTGCTCATTAGCTGATTGACAGGGCGTTTCCAAATAATACTTTCTTTTGCATTCTCAAGTTCCGTACCCATTGAGGGACTCAAGTGTAAGTTCAATGCTGCTTTATGCACTAAGCCCACACACCGACCACTATTGATAACAGGCAGAGAGTCGAGATCCGTTGCTTGAATGTACTGATTAGCCAAGAGAATGGAATCACCAGGGTCTAGCCTAGGTACGTTTGAGCGAACCAAGAGTAATAATGTATTGGCCTTATCGCTTTCATCTTCGGTTGTATTAATCACATTCAAATGCGCTTTGTAGCGATTCGCATGAGCAATATTTTCTAATGGTAACGGTTTAGAAAATAAATACCCTTGTAAGTAGTCAACACCGAGCATTCTTAACACTTTCATTTCTTGTTCGGTTTCCACACCTTCGGCAACCACCTTAACGCCTAGAGTATGAGAAAGGTCTGTAACCATTTTGACAATACTGTACTTACGAGTACCAACCGCAATATCCGTCACAAATTCCTTATCAATTTTTAATAAATCGAATTGACGATCACTTAAATAAGTGAAGGAAGAGTAACCCGTGCCAAAGTCATCAATCGCAACAGATACACCTAACTTACGCAATTCATTCATTGCGTCATAAGATTTCCCGCCCGTTTCCTGGCTCGAAAAATAGGCACTTTCCGTCAATTCAATCGTGATGTGTTTGGGGTTACAACCACTACTTTTAATAATAGCTGCGGTGTTGTTTAGTATTACATCTGAGCTTAGTGATGTATTCAAAGATCGATTGATGGTAATTCCTGTCTCTGAACCAAATATTTTTTGTAAAGTAGCCAAACTTCGCAGAGAGATCAAAGCTACTTGCTTATCAAGCAGAGGAATGATGTTCAGCTCTTCAGCAATGGTGATCATTTCTTGAGTGTCGACCAGTTCACCAGCTTCATTAGTGAAACGGCACAACGCTTCAAATTTAGCTATCTTGAATGTTTTTGCATCAACAATCGCTTGGTAATAGACGGTAATATCACCAGTGGCTATTTTTTTGGTCACTAAGTCCTCTAACGCCTTTCGACGTTGGAGCTGTTCATGAATACTACTTTGATAGAAGTTAACCGATTTACCCTGACCGCCATGCATCTCTAGCATTGCTTGTATCGCATGGGAAACCATATTTCTTGGGCTATTTGCATCTTGCCCAAAAACAGAGACCCCAATTCGACACCTTGAAATCATCTTAAATACCTGTGGTGGCATTTCATTTTTAATTTCATAGATAAACGCCTTAATTTCTGACGAAATCAGAGCACTTTGATTGGTATTCGCTTCACAGGTTGTTGCCAAGCAGACACCAAAAATATCAGCGCCTAAGTAGCCTGAAATACGCGCAGTCGCACTTCTGATCAGCATATCTGAAAATAATTTGCGATCAGAATAAGCAGAATCTCCATCAAAAATGGGGTTTAAGGCCATCAAAATAATTAAACGATTGTGATTACCCACTTCGCAGATTTGATCGAGTAGAGAGATAAGCTTGCTCTTAGTAGGTAACTGGGTGTGGACATCGACCTCATCAATTTCGACTTGCGCCGTTACTTCTCTTTTTTGGGAAACATCCAACATTAAACCAAGATAATAGCTATCCCCATTTTCTAGTTGTATTTTCTGAACCGTTAGATCTCGTGGCGAAGCGTGACCCTTTGCGTGGCGGCTTAAAACCACACCATTCCAATAACCTTTGGTTTCAATATCACTCCACATTTGTTTAAAAAAACTTGGCGAGTGTTTTCCAGCATTAAAAATATTGGTTTTACAACCGAGCAACTCTTGCTGCAAATAACCAGTTTGTTTTTCAAATAAAGTGTTACAAGCCAAAATACGTGTTTGGCTGTCAGAGATCACAATACCATGGTGTTGGTTATTGATAATACTTTGGAATAACCCCGCCACGCTGACTCGCGTTTTCTCACATAACAAGACGGTCATCAGTCCACTTAGTACACCCCGCTGCTCAAGGGATACAGAAAAACTGACAAAGCAAAATGCATAAGACTGGGTGACTAGGCAACAAGAGAACTGCTCACTTTTCCCTGTTTTCAATACGTTAGTAAAGAGTTCTTTGGCATGGGCAGCGATATCTTGCGTCATATAGCTCAAAATATCGTTGACCTTTTGTGGTGCTGAATCATCAGGGAAAAGAGTGGTAAACATGTGTTTATCACAATCAAAATCTGAGGTGTTAATGTTGAAAGACCACCACATTTGTCTATTCTGTAAACTACCTTCTACCACGGTCTATATCCTTTCTGCATTTGCTATTTTCCGTAATAAACTCTGCCACTTAATGACAAGTATAGAACGTTATTATTCATATAATCTCATAATTTTAGTGTTTCGAATGTGAGGTAGGTAGAACTGGCTACTCTTGATCTTAATCGCTATAATGCCCGGCTAATAAATCAGAGGTCAAAATATGCACAGCAACATCACTCCTATTCATCAATATAAAAAATACTGGGCAGAGTGTTTTGGAATTGCGCCATTCTTGCCAACCAGTAGAAAAGAGATGGATGCCCTAGGATGGGACAGCTGTGACATCGTGATAGTCACTGGTGACGCATACGTTGATCATCCAAGTTTTGGCATGGCGATCATTGGCCGCCTATTGGAAGCGCAAGGTTTCCGTGTCGGTATCATCGCGCAGCCACAATGGCACAACAAAGACGCCTTTATGGCTCTGGGGAAACCAAACCTATTTTTTGGTATTACCGCCGGCAATATGGACTCGATGATCAACCGCTATACCTCTGACAAAAAATTACGTCATGATGATGCGTACACACCGAATAACGAGGGTGGTAAACGTCCAGACCGAGCAACGCTTGTCTATTCGCAGCGCTGCCGCGAAGCCTACAAAGAAGTACCGATTGTGCTTGGTGGGATTGAAGCGAGCTTACGACGCGTTGCGCATTACGACTACTGGTCGGATAAAGTGCGCCGTTCCGTCTTGTTTGACGCCAAAGCTGACATTCTGCTGTTTGGTAATGCAGAACGTGCATTAGTTGAAGTGGCACACCGCCTAGCCGATGGCGAGAACATCGCTAGCATGACTAATATTCGCGGCACGGCGGTTAACCTTGCCTCCGAGCCAGAAAATTACACCATTATTGATTCATCTCGTATTGAGAAACCGGGCAAAGCATTTGTACCGATAAACCCATACGCGGTGGAAACACAATGCGAAACCAATCAAGAAAAAGAAGCCGAAGCAAAACCAATCACGATTCGTCCTTCTCGTCATGATGCCGCCACGACCGCTGTGCGTATACCTGCATTTGAAAAACTCAATAATGACCGCATTCTTTATGCCCACGCCAGCCGTGTACTGCATTTAGAAACCAATCCGTATTCAGGTCGCGCATTGATTCAGCGCCATGGCGACCGGGAACTGTGGGTTAACCAAGCGCCTATTCCACTCACCACTGAAGAGATGGATTACGTATTTGGTTTAACCTATGCCCGCGTACCTCACCCTATGTATGGAAAGGCGAAAATTCCGGCTTACGATATGATCAAAACCTCGGTCAATATCATGCGTGGCTGTTTTGGCGGTTGTTCATTCTGTTCTATCACCGAACATGAAGGGCGTATTATTCAAAACCGTTCTAAAGAATCAATTTTGAATGAAATGGAAGAGATACGCGATAAAGTGCCTGGCTTTACTGGGACCATTTCTGATTTGGGTGGACCAACGGCTAACATGTATCGTTTAGGTTGTAGTGACCCAAAAGCCGAGATGAACTGTCGCCGTCCGTCTTGTGTCTTCCCGGGGATCTGTAACAAACTTAATACCGACCACAAGCACACTATCGATTTATATCGCGAAGCGCGTAAAGTAAAAGGCATCAAAAAAGTGATGATTGCTTCTGGCGTACGCTATGACTTGGCAATTGAATCACCAGAATATGTCCGTGAGCTAGTGACGCATCACGTGGGTGGCTATCTAAAAATCGCTCCAGAACACACCGAAAAGAACCCACTTGATCTAATGATGAAACCAGGTATGGGCACTTATGATCGCTTTAAAGAGATGTTTGAAAAATACAGCGCTGAAGCAGGTAAGAAGCAGTATTTGATCCCTTACTTTATCTCGGCTCACCCGGGCACTGAAGATGAAGATATGCTGAACTTAGCGTTATGGCTGAAATCTAATGACTTCGAATGTGACCAGGTTCAGAACTTCTACCCGTCACCTATGTGTAACGCGACGGCGATGTATTATTCAGAAACCAACCCACTGAAACGCGTGAAGTATAAAAAACGCGAAGAAGTGCCTGTGGCGAAAGGTGAACGTCAGCGCCGCTTGCATAAAGCACTATTACGCTACCATGACCCACTAAACTGGCCAATCATTCGTGAAGCTTTGATCAATATGGGTAAAAAACATTTGATTGGTGACCGACCTAACTGCCTAGTACCTGCTGAAGATCTGGATGCACGTACACCAGCACAACGTCGTAAATCAGGCCGTCATGGTGCAAACCGTTTTGCCACCAAACATACTAAAACTCAGCCTGGCTTTGATGCACTAAATCCGCGTAAAGAAGCAGCAACTTCATCGAATCAACCACGCTCTAGTAGCACGGCAAACAACAAGAACAGTGCAGGGAAACGAGGTGGGAATAGCCAGATTTCGCGCCCGGGCTCTAAGAGCAAGCCGCAAAGAGCTAGGTAATATTCTCACAAGCTAAGCTAATAATAAGGCTCCGACTGGAGCCTTATTGCTTTTCAAAAAACAGCGTTAACGTACCCACTTCGATGCCAAGCTTTTTAATCTTGGTTAAATTAAACACTCGCTTTTCATCTTGGCGGTATAACCAATCATCAAAGCTCACGGTCACCGTTGAATCACCATATGGCAGCGCAAAATCATACTTCCATTGCAATGCGTTACCTTGTTCTTTGCCTTTGGCCTGACCAATAACATCATCGGCATTGCCAATGTATTGATTAGTATCAGTACGCTGTATCGTCCAGACTCGCTGGCTATTTTCACCATCATCAAACACAAAATCCTCTATCAAGGTTAAGGTATCTCCCTCAACTTGACCTTGGATTTTGACCTCAAAACGCCGAGTTTGCTGACCAGTGTAATCTTGCACCATTCCCCACGCTAAAGTAGTCCCCGAGAAATACTCAAATAGATTAAATGTTGGTGTCTGATTGCGGTAATCATCTAAATCCGCAGAACAGCCCGTCAGCAAAAGCAGTATGAAATACAAAGTGTGCTTTAGTTGTTTCATCGATTCATTCCTATCAACTGATTTCGAAGCTTCGGATATTCACTATTAGGAGATAACCAAATAGATAAAAATGCGTCATTAAGCGCTTCATCATCGATTTCACCAATCTGCTGCTCAGCACCTGTAACGGGGATGAAAACAAATTGTCCTAACCGCCCATCCGATATATAGACCAAGCGTTGACCATCCGAAACATCGGGAAAAATAGTTTGTAACTGCGTTATCCAACCTTGTACCTGACTATCTGAGTACCCTAGTTTTGTCCATTGCTCAGCGGTTGCTTTCAGCAATTGCGGTTGACTGATGTCTCTTTGATAACGGATTTCAAGCGCAATGGGGTGTGGCGATACATCATCAGACTGCTGATAGACACCGAGCGGAGAGCGTAGCTGTGAAGAATAGATATCCAGCCACAACCAAGAGAGGGTCGCTTGGCCAACCACTGGCCAAGAATTCCAACTAGGTGTGGATGCTTGCGAGGTCGCTGCACTAGCGCTTGTGATTATGCATTGCAGAGTGATGGCGACTAGACAACTCTTTGTTTTTAAGCTGAACATCTCTGAATATCCTTAGCATCAATGTGCAAATCATGGTCCATTCGAGCCACAGAATCAGCAAAACTGGCAATGTCGGCAATCCAAATTGAGCCGCTCCAAGCCTTTGCGCAGCCCAGTAACAGAGGCACCCAGAAATACCTCCAATCATTGATACGAGAGCAGAAGGGAAACGGTTCACATATTGAACGATATAATAAGCGTACCAAGAGAACGCGAACCATAGTGCCATTAGCCATATAGGAAACTGAGAGCTTGGGAATACGATAACGTCGAACTTCATATTCAACAAATCGACGGCGACACCCACAAAAGCTAAAATAATCACTCTTTCTAACGCGATACGCTGCTTGATAACGGTGTATATCAAAGTGGCTAGTACCAGACAAACCGTGACCCATTGCCATGCGTCTGTTCCTAACACAGCGACCAGCCAAATAATTTGAAACCAAACCGATACTAACCACAGTTTTTTCATCATAGCGGCCTTTGTAATGTCATATGCACCGTACTAATACTCTTAGCCAGAAAGCCACCTTCGCAGTAGCAAAAATAGTAGCGCCACATACGAATAAATTTTTCATCGTAACCCAGTTGTCGAACTTGTTGCTCCGCTGCGTCAAATCGCTTACGCCATTCTTCTAAGGTTCTTGCGTAATCTAAACCAATATCGAACAGATCACGCATCACCAAGTCACTGTGTTTGGTCGCTGCTTGAGCAAGCACGGTTACCGATGGCAAGAATCCTCCTGGGAAAATATATTTTTGGATAAAGTCGACGTTGTTGCTGTAATAGTCATAACGCTGATCAGTGATGGTTATCGCTTGAATTGCCATTAAACCTTGTGGTTTGAGTAACGACTGACATTTTTTAATATAAGACGGTAAATACTCTTTACCGACCGCTTCAATCATTTCGATAGAGACCAACTTATCGTATTGACCTTCTAGTAGGCGGTAGTCTTGTTTGAGTAAAGTAATTTGATTCTCTAAACCATTCAAAGCAACCTGCTGTGCAGCATATTGGTATTGTTCTTCGGAAATAGTCGTCGTTGTCACGCGGCAACCGTAGGTCTTAGCCATGTAAATAGCCATAGCACCCCATCCGGTGCCAATTTCAATTACATGATCACGGCTAGTGAGTTGCAATTGCTGGCAAAGTCGTTCCATTTTATTGACCTGAGCTTGCTCTAAGCTCTCATCCTTAGATAAAAATAACGCGCTTGAATAAAGCATCTTTTCATCAAGAAAGGTGTGATAAAGCGAATTTCCCAAGTCGTAGTGGGCGTGGATATTTTCCCTCGCTTTATCAATCGAGTTGCGGTTAAACCAATGGGTTATTTTATAAAGCAACTTTGTGAAGATGCTGCTTTTCGCTTCAATGCCATCTAACGCGGAAAGGTTTCGCGCCATTAATTCCATCAACGTGGTCAAGTTTGGACTTTCCCACCAACCATCCATATACGCTTCACCAGCAGCAATACTGCCCCCCTTTAGAAGACGAGCATAAAAATGAGGATCTCGGACTTCAATACTAGCATTAGGTTCACCCTCTCTTGGCGTACCGAATGTTTCTCTTGATGTCGCAGAACCATCAGTAAACGATTCAACGATGGTCAGTGTTCCAACTTCTAAACGTTGCAGACATTTTAAAGTGATGCTGCGTGCACTCTTTTGCAAACTCGTTAGTTGCTTGGGCAACTCTAAAGATTCTGAATTCTGCATTGAGCGTTCTCCTTATTGTTCTTTCTGTTTTGACGACGATTCAGATGCTGATGATTGATTCGCTTCAACTGACGGTGGGTGAGAATAAAAAGGTGCACCTTTCAGCCAAAGTTTTAAAGCATGCCAATAAATACCTATAGTCACTTTTACTGCCATTACCGGTGTTTTGATCAATAACTTAAGTAAATTTTTTGAATTAAAACTTTGCTCTTTCATCGCCAGCGTTGCATCGAATTCTTTATCATTACGATGACACTCTAAATGCACCATTAGTGAAGAAGTTAACGGCTTCAGTTTCCATACATATTGTTGCTCAATCGGGTTAAATGGAGAGACATGGAAGGCTTTGTCATGCTGCCAATTACAACCTTGCTCACCGGCTTCTGCTTGAATTGCGTAGTAATGACGTTCATTCCATGGGGTATTACTCACTTCGGCCAATAAGTAGCGCCACTGGCCGTCATTATCATAAAGATAGTAGAAATTGACCGGGCTGAAATAAATGCCTAGATAACGCAGATGACAAACCGCCAGCACTTTACCGCAGACTCTTTCACCGGTGAGCTCAAAGACTTTATCTTGCACGCTTTGCTTTAACTCACCGCTTCCCAAATAGTCTTGACGATGAAATCGTGCCCAATGCCACCACTTATCACCAAAACCCCAGACGTTTTTAGTCAGTTGTGGCAACTCATCGAGATCAATACAAGCCATAAATAACGGGTAATTGAGCGCATGCTCCACAGGGGTAAAGCGTCGATGGCGAACCGTTCCCACCATTAAGCGACTTTGCATAGCTTCATCTTCCATCACCATCGTTATGCGGCACCCTTGATTTGAGCGATTTGCGATTCAAGCTTAGTAACAACATCTAACGCACTTTTTACGCCATCTTCATGGAATCCGTTATGCCAATAGGCCCCACAGTACCACGTGTTATTGACACCGCTTACTTCGGCTTTTCTCTGTTGTGCTGCTATCGACTCGGTAGTGAAAACGGGGTGATGATACGTAAATTGGCGCAGTATTTTGCTCGGCTCAATCCGATTGGTACTATTTAATGAAACACAAAAAGTATGTTTACTATCAATATGTTGTAAGATGTTCATGTTGTACGTCAGTGCCGGCAAACGGGATTCTTCACCTTCACTGCCATCCAACCAGTAATTCCAAGAAGCCCATGCGGCCTTGCGCTTCGGCAATAGGTTTGCATCGGTATGTAAAACAACCTCATTAGCTTGGTACTGCATTGCCCCTAGCACTGACAGTTCGGCTTCAGATGGCTGCGCCAACAGACACAATGCTTGATCACTGTGACAAGCAAAAATAACGTGGTCGAACAGTTCAACGCTGCCATTAACCGTAATCTCAACACCTGATGGCGTGCGATTTACCAAAGTGACTGGACTATCAAGGCGAATTTTATCTTTAAAACCTTGGGTAAGCGGATCAATATAAGCACGAGATCCGCCTGCAATCACATACCACTGTGGGCGATTAGTGATGTCCAATAAACCATGATTAAGGAAGAAACGTAAGAAGAAGCTCAATGGAAATGCACGCATATCCGCTAATGACGACGACCAAATTGCCGCGCCCATAGGCAGGATATAGTTCTCACAAAAATAGTCAGAAAACTGATATTGATTAAGAAAATCGCCCAAGGTTTGCATCGATTGGTGCGCATTTTCAGCTTGCTCTTTAGCCAGACCATTGAAGCGGATTATCTCAAAAATAAAGCGATAGAACTTAGGATTAACCCAATTACGCTTTTGCGCGAATAAGCTTGTTGCCGTGTGCCCATTATATTCCAGACCATTATCATCATTGCGCACACTAAAACTCATTTGAGTCGGTAGGCCTTGCACTCCAATGTCGTTCATCATCTGAATAAAATTAGGATAGGTTCTGTCATTGTAAACAATAAAACCAGTGTCTATCGCGTAATGCTGACCTTCTACCTCAACGTCAACCGTTGCGGTATGGCCACCAATATAGTGGTTTGCCTCAAACAGGGTGACATCGTGTTGTTGATATAAATGGTAGCCGCAGGTTAATCCTGAAATTCCTGTACCAATAATGGCTATTTTCATAACTAAACTCCTTTGTTACGGCCCATTACGAATGATTCAATAATGCCGAGACTAACTTACCTTGCCATGCATATGGCAATGAACCGATGACGCGCAAAATTGACGTAAAACGCGCCGGAAAATAGATGTTGGATTTGCCTTTCGCTAAACCTTGGCGAATCGCCTGAGACGCATATTCAGTGGAAACCATCATCGGCATAGAAAATGTGTTTTTATCGGTCAATGGGGTTGAAACGAAACCGGGAAATATTGTGCTGACAGCGATACCTTTAGCCTGCCAATCTAGTGCTAAAGTTCGAGCTAAATAACTCACAGCGGCTTTGGAAGCACCATAAGCCTCTGCTCTAGGTAGCGCGATTTCACTCGCGATAGAACCGACAATGGCAAGGCGGTGACCTTGTACTAGGTGATGCTGAAGACCTTCAATACAGTTAGCTAAACCAATAACATTGATGTTAATGACTCTAGCAAACAATGCTGCATCCATCTTGCCATCGTCTATATACTCACAGTCTCCGGCGTTTAACACCCATAGCGAAGGTACAAAGGGTAATTCATCCAATACTGTTTTGGTCTGAGCTGCATCGGTAATATCAAACGCTAATGGGAAAATTTGTTGCGGATGAGCATGTTGTAGCGCTTGTAATGTTTGGTGGTTGCGTCCACAAGCAATGACCTGCCACCCACCTTTGGCATAATCAACGGCAAGTTGATAACCAATTCCTGACGTCGCCCCTGTAATCAATACCGCGTTCATTGCCCTAGCCTCTGTTTTACCGCACGAATAACACTTCCGAGTAGTGGTAAGTTTTCGTAAAGCATTTCTCCAAGATCAAAATAGTCTCGATGGTAAATTACTTTGCCATCTTGAAATTTTAGATGACTCATTCCTTGAACATGAATAAGAGAGCCTTTTCCTAACTTGGGGTGCTGCAAGGCCATAGTCCATGTGAGAAAACCAGAATTTCCCATTTGTTGCTGCTCATGGATGGTAAAATCACAACGAGTCACATTTTGGTAAAGGTTATTGAAATATTCGGAAAGCGAAACCTTACCTTCAAGGCGATGAGCAGCATCTTCAAACACAACATCATTGTGATAGACCTCATCAAGTAAATGAAGATTCGCTTTATTGAGTTTCTGATAAACCTCACTGACAGACTGAACATCCATTTGTCTTACACCTCAAAAGTTATACAAAAAGATAACATGTACAAAATAGTACAACCTGCAAAGTTATACAAAAAATACTTTGTATAACTGAGCTTCTGTTCGGTAAATACGTAAACAGTTGCGAATTAGATCAAAAATATCATTTAAAAACCAAACTGTTACTTATCGGTAATGCTTTGGGATAGGCATAAAAAAGGCCAACGTCGAAACATTGGCCTTTATCATTATTCGTTGATTACACTAACTATTAAGAGTTTCGTAGCGCTGCAATACGCTTATCAAGCGGTGGGTGGCTCATCAACAACTCGGTCATTGAACGCTTACCGTTAATTCCAAATGCCATCATTGAGCCTTCTAACTGCGACTCCTGACCCATTTTCAAACGCTCCAACGCCGCGATCATTTTGTGCTTACCCACGAGGCTTGCAGCACCGGCATCAGCATGAAACTCACGATGACGGCTGTACCACATGGTAATAAAGCTTGCTAGGAAACCAAAGACTAGCTCTAAAACCATCGATACCCCGAAATAAATCATCATATTGCTGCCACCTTCGCCTTCCTCTGAATCACGAGAAGCAACAATATTAGCAATAAAACGTGACAAGAAAATCACAAAGGTATTCACGACACCTTGCATTAGCGTCATGGTTACCATGTCACCATTAGCAATGTGGCTAACTTCATGGGCCAATACCGCTTCAGCTTCATCTCGCGTCATGCTATGCAATAAGCCTGTTGAAACCGCCACCAGCGAGTCATCACGCTTTGCCCCCGTTGCAAAAGCGTTAATATCTGGTGAGTCATAAATCGCAACCGTCGGCATACCAATACCCGCTTGTGAGGCTTGACGACTTACGGTTGCAAGCAACCAATGTTCTGTTTCATTACGTGGGCTCTCAATCACCATTCCGCCAACAGAACGTAATGCCATGCTCTTTGACATCAATAATGAAATGAATGAACCACCGAAACCAAACACGGCCGCCATGATGAGTAAGCCAGATAGGCTTCCAGGCTGCATACCTGTGACAGCATAAACAATATTTAACACAACGCTAAGAACCAGCACCACCGCAAGGTTGGTCGCTAGAAATAACATGACTCGCTTCATTACTTTTCTCCGAATGGAACGCTTATTATGTGGCTCAGACAGTCAGCGACGCTAACATTCACCTCAGCCGTTTTTCATACATATATAGTCTAGGATTTGGAAAACAAGGTTAAGTGATAAATTGAAACATTTAATGTCCAACTCATTCGCCCGATAAATACTACCAACCTTATTGATATCAAGTATAGAAATAAGAGTGGGCAAGTTACGACAAAGATTTTGTTTTCATTAAGACTTTGGTCGTATTGAGCGCAGAGATTAAAACGACTACATTGCTGGCAGAATCTTGATTTCCCCCATGCATAAGGAATTCATCATGGCTGAAACTAACAACTATCAAATGGCGATTGATTTACTGTGCTGCCACCTAGGTATTTCAGAAGAAGAAGCTAAGCAACAATTGGGACTTGGCAGTGCTTCAACTGTGCAGCAACACATTACCGACACTTACCAGGCTTTGATGGGATTGTCGCAAGAAAAATAATAAGAAGATTAAAAACAAAGGGCTGCGAATCTGCAGCCCTTTTGTATTACCTGTTTATTTAGATAGCAACGGCTCAACATTAATGTACTTACCAAGATCTTGACGTTTAGCACTTGGTACATAAGGAATTTCACCCAGCTTAGGAGCGTCGATACGCCCTTGCAACATCTCAATAATATCAGCGTAATGCTCTGTCCCTGGGTTGACTCGGTTTGCTATCCATCCGACTAAATTCAAACCGTCAGCTTTGATACTTTCAACCGTGAGCAATGCGTGACTCAAGCAACCAAGTTTAATACCCACCACCAATACGACGGGTAGTTGTTCTTGCTTAACCCATGTCGAGAGGCAGTCAGTGTCTGACACTGGCACTCGCCAGCCACCCGCACCTTCAACCAAAACGATATCCGCATGTGCTTTGTGCTTGGCTAGTTTTTCACTCAGAAGTGCATAGTCAATCTCGAGGTTTTCATGCTTTGCCGCGATATGCGGTGATGCTGGTAACTCAAGAGGGTATGGGTTCACATCCCCATATGCCATTTCTTCAGTAGCCGCTTTCATCAAATGCAATGCATCTGAATTACGAAAACCAAATTCTGTTTTATCGCTGCCTGCGGCAACGGGTTTGTAACCAATAGTCGCTAAGTCCTTGGCGGCTAATGCTTGTAATACCGCTTTTGAAGCGACTGTTTTTCCAACGTCGGTGTCCGTACCCGCAATAAAAAATGCATCAATCATCGATGTATAACCCCTAAACAAACCTGATAAGTTGCAGGTAGAAGACCTTGATGGTTTTGAAATGCTTGGTATGCCTGTTCCACTTGGAGCAAAATGTATCGACTCTTTAGGCCTGGTGAGCGTCCACTTACGTGATTCGCACCAATACCTTTGAGATCTTTCATTAAAGAAAATGCTTTGTCATACCAAACTGTGATCGAGGGCAAGTCTAATTGATACTGATGACAGTGAGATTGCGCTAACGCAATTTTTACCTGATTGAAGGTAATGAAATCATTGACGTGTTGATGTGTATCAATTTTCATCCACGCTTGCTTAAGCTCAAACAGCGAACCATCAAGCAACGTAGAAAAATACGCCACTCCTGACGCCTTAAGTACTCTGCGGATTTCACCTAACGGCTTTGATAAGTCATCACACCACTGTAAGGCTAAACTTGAGAAAACATAATCAATGCTCTTGGTCTTAAAGGGCAAGCATTCAGCGTCGACTTGAGAGTATGTCACCTCGTCATCACCACATCGCTTTTTGGCTTGAGCCAACATCTCTACAGAAAGGTCAGCGCAAATAAGATTTGCCCCTCTTTGGCGTAATTGCTCAGAAAAATAGCCCGTACCACACCCCAAGTCCAAAACCGTTTTACCCGTTAAGTCTTGAGGCATTTTATCCAATAAATGCTGACCAACATCGCGTTGAAAAGCGGCATGTGCATCGTAGTATTTAGCGGCTTTACCAAACGCCTGAGCGACTGCCAGTTTGTCTGTCGCCAGATGGTTTTTTGGTTGTGAGCAAGCTTCTAATCGTAGATAGCTTTCCAATTGCATATCGTTTGCTAGGTAATTTACTTGTGACATTACCGATGTTCCTCTAACGCGCGCTGAAGCTGAGTCGTTAATTGTTCAACTTGCTGTATTGAATGGTTAGCGGTTAATGTAATCCGTAGCCTTGCACTTCCTTGAGGCACTGTCGGTGGACGAATGGCGGTTAACCAACACCCGGCATGGCGCAATTTTTCTGCGACATTAACCGCCTTGAGCGCATCACCAATCACAAACGGTTTAATCGGTGTCTGTGTATCAACATAACCACTAAAACCCTTCATGCGGCTCGCATAATGCGCTTGCAGCTCTGATAATTTTTTTCGGCGCCACTCTTGTTGCCTAACCATCGAAATAGCATGAGTAAGAGCATAAGCTTGCGCAGGAGGCATCGCGGTAGAGTAAACATGATGACGAGCAAACTGAGTAAGAAAGTCTCCTACCGCTTGGTTGCATAAAATAGCGGCCCCCGACAAACCAAAAGCTTTGCCAAAAGTGACCACTAACAACTGTGGCTTGATTCCAGCTGCATTACAACTGCCCGCCCCACCATCACCAAGCACTCCAATTCCATGAGCATCATCCACTGCCAACCAAGCTTTGCCTTGCAAAGCGGTATCGATGTCACCAAGCGGTGCGCGATCACCATCCATACTAAACACCCCCTCAGTGACAACTAAGGTGTCGCTATCATTATCAAGCAATTGGCGCAGGTGATTAAGATCATTGTGTTTAAAGCGCTTCATCGTGGCACCACAAAGCATGCCCGCTTCCATTAATGACGCATGGTTTAGCTTATCTTGCAACAGCAAATCACCTTGCTCGAGCAAACTGAACAACATGGCTTGGTTGGCACTAAAACCTGAACCAAACAAAATGGCGCGTTCATAACCGAGCCATTCACACAGTTTGGCTTCCAGATTTTGATGTGCAGAGCTAAACCCAGTCACCAACGGAGAAGCCGCACTTCCGCAGCCATATAAAGTAAGCCCATGCTGCCAGGCTTGAATCAGCTCAGCATCACTCGCAAGACCAAGATAATCATTACTGGAAAAATTAAGGTAATTGACCCCATCCTTGATTAATTGCGCTTGGTTGCCCGCTTCAACAGTAACGAGACTTCGAGACAGTCCCATTTCACGGCGCTGAGTAAGAGCGGCTGAAACGCGAGAGTTAAACGCTAGCATCGTAAAAAAGGTCGTCTTTGGTTGGACGAGAGGCAACCTGCTCTACCACGCGATCAAGCAATTCACTTTCTTCAATTTCATCAGGTTTTTGACTGACTTGTTGGCTATTAATGCCAAGCTTTTTGAACAGTTGCATATCACTGTCTTCATCCGGATTTGGCGTAGTTAGCAGCTTACAACCATAGAAAATAGAGTTAGCGCCGGCCATAAAACACAGAGCTTGCATCTGTTCATTCATATTTTCTCGACCCGCAGAAAGGCGCACTGCCGATTGAGGCATCATAATACGAGCCACAGCGATCAAACGGATAAAATCAAACGCTTCCACATCTTCGGCTTGTTCAAGCGGTGTGCCTTTAACTTTCACCAACATATTGATCGGCACACTTTCAGGCTGAGTCGGTAAGTTCGCTAATTCCACCAATAATCCAGCGCGATCATTAGCACTTTCACCCATGCCAATAATGCCGCCAGAGCAAATTTTCATGCCCGCATCACGAACATGTGACAAGGTATCTAAACGGTCTTGGTAAGTACGCGTGGTAATAATGTTGCCGTAATATTCTGGCGAGGTATCAAGATTGTGGTTGTAGTAGTCAAGCCCTGCACTTGCCAACTCTTGTGCTTGATCTGGCGTTAACATTCCCAAAGTCATACACGTCTCTAAACCCATCTCTTTTACGCCACCAATCATCTCTTTTAGCAATGGCATGTCACGTGTTTTCGGGTTTTTCCACGCCGCTCCCATACAAAAACGGGTAGAACCAGAGTTCTTTGCTTTTTGCGCGGCATCTAAGACGCGCTCAACTTCCATCAAACGTTCTTTGTCGACATCGGTACGGTAGTGGGCACTTTGTGGACAATATTTACAGTCTTCAGGGCATGCGCCAGTTTTAATCGAAAGCAGCGTACTGACTTGCACATAATTATGCGGGTGGTATTGACGATGAACGAGCTGTGCTTCAAACAGCAAATCCATAAAAGGTTTTTTGAGCAGTTCGTTGACTTCAGCAACTGTCCAGTTATGACGAGCTTCCACGTGTATTCCTTAATCCGTTTTATTATTTTGATGCTTGGCTAGTTTAGCTACAAGCGATAGACTGTCAACAACAAGAAAACACCATGGTTTACATGTGGTTACTTTATAAACACCAATATCATATGGATTTGCAATGGATTTAGCCTTCGACCGCCAGCATATCTGGCATCCGTACACTTCGACCTTAACACCTCTGACCTGCTACCCGGTGACCCATGCCCAAGGTGTAAACCTCTATTTGGAAGATGGCACATGCTTAATTGATGGCATGTCGTCTTGGTGGTCAACGATTCATGGTTACAACCACCCATACCTCAATCAAGCCGCACATCAACAAATTGATAAGATGTCGCATGTGATGTTTGGCGGTATTACTCATCAACCCGCCATTGATGTGTGTAAAAAATTGCTCGCATTGGCACCCAGTAACCTAGCACACGTATTTTTGGCTGATTCTGGTTCTGTGGCGGTAGAAGTGAGTTTAAAAATGGCGCTGCAATATTGGCATGCTAAGGGAGAGCAGCGACCAAAATTTCTCACACTACGTCATGGCTATCACGGTGACACTTTTGCAGCGATGTCAGTCACTGACCCTGATAATTCAATGCATAGCCTTTATAAAGGATTTTTGCCAGAACATATTTTCGCTCAGTCACCCACTTCAGGTTATTGGCAAGAGTGGGATGAGAATGACATTGCCGACTTTAAGCACAAGCTTTTGGATAATCATCAACAGATTGCCGCTGTGATCCTAGAACCTATCGTCCAAGGTGCCGGAGGAATGCGAATTTATCACCCAGAATTTCTGCGCCAAGTTCGCCAATTATGCGATGAAACGGGTGTGCTTTTAATTCTCGATGAAATTGCTACTGGTTTTGGCCGTACAGGGAAATTGTTCGCTTGTGAACACGCTGCCGTTAAGCCCGATATTTTATGCGTCGGTAAAGCCTTAACGGGTGGGTATATGACGCTTTCCGCAACGCTGACCACACAAGTAGTTGCAGACACGGTATGCGGTGGTGAGGCCGGCTGCTTTATGCATGGCCCTACTTTTATGGGCAACCCACTTGCTTGTGCTGTCGCAACCGCCAGTTTAGAGCTGATTGAACGAGGAGATTGGCAACAGCAAACCCGACGCATTGAAGCGCAATTTGCTAATTTGCTACCAAAACTGAACGGCTTTGACCTAGTGAAAGAAACCCGCTGGCTAGGCGCTATTGGTGTGGTTGAAACTCACTATCCTGTCAATATGGAAGTGATTCAGAAACTGTTTGTTGAACACGGGGTCTGGATTCGACCTTTTGGTCGCTTAATTTACATGATGCCACCGTTTATATCTCAGCCTAACGAGGTAGAAAAATTGGTCAAAGCCGTTGAGGTCGCGCTAAAAAATTCGCAGTGCTTTCAGTTTGATAACCTTTAAACATGACGATTATGCATAAAAAAACCGACTCTAAAGTCGGTTTTTGCATTGGGTCAACAGCATCGTTAACCGATGTGTGTTGCGCCACCCATATAAGATTGCAGCGCTGTAGGGATAGCAATTCGACCATCCGCTTGTTGGTTGTTTTCCAAAATAGCAACCATTGTACGACCAACCGCAAGACCAGAACCGTTAAGCGTGTGCACCAGTTCAGGTTTGCTCGCTCCTTTGCGACGAAAACGCGCTTGCATACGACGTGCTTGGAAATCCCACATATTTGAACAAGATGAGATCTCACGATAAGTACCTTGTGCCGGAACCCACACTTCCAAGTCATAGGTTTTACGTGCGCCAAAACCCATATCGCCAGTACAAAGCACAACTTTACGGTATGGAAGCTCAAGTAATTGCAGTACTTTTTCAGCATGGCCAGTTAGTTCTTCTAGCGCAGCCATTGAATCTTCAGGGCGCGTAATTTGTACTAACTCGACTTTATCAAATTGGTGCATACGAATAAGGCCACGGGTATCACGACCGTAAGAACCCGCTTCTGAACGGAAACATGGTGTGTGCGCCGTCATTTTAAGTGGTAGATCCGCTTCATCTGAAATGGTGTCACGCACCAAGTTCGTTACCGGTACTTCAGCCGTTGGGATAAGAGACAGTTTGCGTGGCTCTTCATCATTCACTTTTTCAGTTAGTGGCTCAGTGTGGAATAGGTCTTGACCAAATTTAGGTAGTTGACCAGTACCGAATAGGCTGTCTGAGTTCACAAGGTAAGGCACGTACATTTCTGTGTAGCCATGTTCTTGAGTGTGAAGATCCAACATAAATTGTGCAATGGCGCGATGTAAGCGAGCAAATTGGCCTTTCATCACGATAAAACGTGCACCAGTGATTTTAGTAGCGCTTGCGAAATCTAGGCCATCAGCCATCTCGCCTAAATCAACGTGATCTTTCAATTCGAAATCGTAACTTTTTGGCTCACCCCAACGAGAAATTTCTACGTTGTCATTTTCATCTTTACCATCTGGTACAGAGTCATCTGGCAGGTTCGGTACCGACAAAGTCACCATATCTAATTTTGCTTGGACATCAGCCAACTCAATTTTTTTCGCGTCAAGATCACTCCCTAGAGAACCAATTTGTTTTTTGATCTCTTCTGCGCCAGCTTTATCACCAGCTGCCATTTTTTGGCCAATTTCTTTGGAGATGGAGTTGCGCGTGGATTGTAAATTTTCAACTTCTACTTGAATGGATTTACGTTGTTCTTCAAGTTGACGAATTGTCTCAACGTCGAGTTTGAAACCGCGACGCGCTAATTTTGCAGCTGTTTCATCCAGCTCAGTGCGAAGTAATTTAGAATCCAGCATTGCTAATCCTATGCTTTTAGTTATGAAAAAACGCGCCTGCATCCCTTTTTAGTAAGAGCAGCACGTATAGAAAATTGAACCAGACAAAGATAACGAAAAGACACTATTTTTCATAGCGCTTTTGTGGGCTTTTTGCGTCTAAACTAGCCAAGTAATCTAACTTTTCGCCAATTTTGGTTTCTAAACCTCGATTTGTTGGCAAATAGTAGCGAGTTTCGATCATCTCAGGAGGCAGATAACGCTCCCCCGCCGCATAAGCACCGAGTTCATCATGGGCATAACGATATTCAGCACCATAACCAAGATCTTTCATCAAACTGGTCGGGGCATTACGCAAATGAGGCGGCACCTCGTATTCTGGTAAATTATGAGCGTCAGCTAAAGCTTGCTTCCATGCGGTATAAACTGCATTACTTTTTGGTGCGCAAGCTAGATAGACTATTGCTTGTGCAATAGCGCGCTCACCTTCAGCAGGACCAACACGGGTAAAGCAATCCCAAGCCGCTAATGCCACTTGCATCGCGCGCGGATCAGCATTACCAACATCTTCTGAAGCGATAGCTAGCAAACGGCGAGCAATGTAAAGCGGGTCACACCCGGCGGCAATCATTCTCGCAGACCAATACAGCGCTGCGTCAGGGTTTGAACCACGAATCGATTTATGCACGGCAGAAATCAAGTCGTACCAAATGTCCCCTTTATTATCAAAACGAGAAACTTTTTCACCAGCTACTTCCGCTAGCAGCTTCAACGTAATTAACTTTTCTCCTTGCGCATTTTCATCCGCCATATCGAACAAAAGTTCAAGGTAATTCAGTGACATACGTGCATCACCATTGACTAATTCAGCCAAGCGTTCGAGCACGTTATCCATAAACTGCGCGGCAATCTTGCCCAAACCTCGGTCTTGATCTGCAATGGCTTGATTGAGTGCGAGTAAGATTTCGTCTCTATTAAGTGAAGTAAGCTTATAAACACGAGCACGAGAAAGCAGTGCGTTATTGAGTTCAAATGAAGGGTTTTCGGTCGTGGCACCGATAAAAGTAACCGTGCCATCCTCGATATGCGGTAAAAAAGCATCTTGCTGAGATTTATTAAAACGGTGCACCTCGTCCACAAATAAAATAGTGCGACGCCCAGCCATTTTGTTTTCACGTGCTTTCTCTATCGCGGCGCGAATTTCTTTGACACCGGATGTGACCGCTGAAACCCGCTCAACCTCAGCATTGGCATAATTCGCCGCAACTTCAGCTAGTGTGGTTTTTCCTGTGCCAGGAGGCCCCCACAGAATCATCGAGTGAATATGGCCCGCTTCTAATGCTCGGCGCAATGGTTTCCCCACCCCGAGAATGTGTTGCTGACCAATATATTGTTCGACAGTTTGTGGGCGCATTCGCGCTGCCAGTGGACGAAAATCTTCATCCCCTGAGAAATCTAAGCTGTAGTTACTCACTCTAACCCTTCTTGATCAATTAATTACGCTGGTCGTCGACCTCAACCCCTTGTGGGATCTTAAAGGTGAATGAAGCTGCATTGGGTTTATCTAATTTAACATTGCTAAACGTAAACATACTTTTTTGGCCATCTTGCTCAATGACGTTAAACCCTTTGACGATACCTTTACTGCCAATATCAATTTGAAATTGGCCTTGATTGGAATCGGCAGCTGTCGGCGTTAATGTGAAACGATCATCCGCTTGGTCAACCTGGTAGTTATCCCAATCGCTTGCGCGGTTACGTGTGAGTAATACAAAAGGAGTTTGTTCGGTAGCTTGATCTTGATTGTAAATACTGACCTGTTCAATAAACGGACTGTAATACCAAAGGCTTTTGCCATCTGACACCAAAAGGTTTTCATCAGGCGCGGTGGTTTCCCAACGGAAAAGGCTTGGACGAGCAATATCAACTTTACCCTGGCCTTCCATTACAATATCACCATCAGGGCTAATAACTTGTTGTGTGAAAGTCGCACTAAATCCTTCGTTGAGTGCAAGGCGATGGCTAAGCTCATCTTTTGGAGCAGCCAAAACAGATACAGAAAAGCCGCATAGCAATAAGGCCAATACTTTATTCATGGATATCACTCCGATTAGACAATAATTACGTTCTTTATAGGTGTTTATTCACCTTGATTTGTCAGCGTTTTGTGGAGATTTTAACGCTGCATTGACCGCTATTTCCCACAGCATTGCTTAAATTTTTTGCCGCTATCACACGGACAAGTATCATTGCGGCCCACATTTTTGAATGGGTTAACACTTTGTGTTTTGGCACCAAGCATTAATTCATCAGCCATCAAAGCCACTTCAGTGATCATCAAATCCAGTTGCTCGGCAAAATCACTTAAACTGGGTGGTATCTCAAATCCAGATTCTTTCATCTGTTGTTGGGTTTGCTCTTCATTAATAGCAAGCATAAAAGTGGTAAGCAACGCTTGAAGCATGCGTAAACTACCATCCCCAATTTGGTGTTCGACCCAATGCTCTTCAACTACAGGCCAAACATTCATGAAGCCTTGTGCGTAATCTGCCCATTGCTCACGAGTATCTAACAAAGCAAGGGCAGAATATTCACTGCGCTTGAGTAAATGATATTGCTGATTTATCTGCTCAACAACCAAAGGCTCAATAGTATTGACCTTTTCACCAACCAAAGGTTCTAACCATGCACTCGGTTCAAGCGGTTGAGTAGCGAAGTTGGAGGCAAGTATCGCACCTTCTAGAAACAGTGGGGAATGTTGGCATTCAGCCTCAGAAATATTAATAAGATGGTAGGTCATTGAATTCAGTCTTTACGTGCATTTGGCCGCTAATTATATACTAACTCTTGCGGTTAGTGACTTTTGATTCCTCAACCACTACAATCTCGCCTCAAATTTCTAAGGCGATATGATAATGCGAGTAATTTTGGGCCCAATGGAGGGTGTGTTAGATCATTTAATGCGTGAACTACTCACTCAGATCAATGATTACGATCTGTGTGTTACCGAATTCGTGCGTGTTATCGACCAACTGCTGCCTGATCATGTTTTTTATCGCCTTTGTCCTGAGTTAGAAAATGATTCTTGTACCCAGTCTGGTGTACCTGTTCATGTGCAATTACTCGGTCAAGAAGCAAATTGGATGGCAGAAAATGCCGTCCGAGCCGCAAGCTTAGGCGCTCGAGGAATTGACCTCAACTTTGGCTGCCCAGCAAGGCTTGTAAACCGCAGTAAAGGCGGCGCAGCATTATTACAACACCCCGAGTTAATCTACCAAGTGGTCAAGGCGTGTCGAGATGCCGTGCCCGACCATATTCCTGTTTCAGCTAAAATTCGTCTGGGGTGGGAAGACCCTAATGATTGCTTTGAAATTGTAGATGCGATTGAACAAGCCGGTGCTAATGAGTTAACGGTGCACGCCAGAACTAAAGCCGGTGGCTACAAAGCCAGTGAAATCAAGTGGGATTACATTAATCAAATTCGTCAAAAAACGTCGATTCCTTTAATCGCCAATGGTGAAATATGGAATTACGCAGACGGACAAGCTTGTATTGAAACTACGGGCGTTGATTCATTGATGGTATGTCGCGGTGCATTTAATGTCCCCAATTTAGGCAATGTGGTCAAACATAACCATAAAGTGATGCCTTGGTATGATGTCGTTGATCTGATGCTGCGCTATTCTCAGTATGAAATAAAAGGTGACAAAGGGCTTTATTACCCGAATCGCGTCAAACAATGGTTCGCTTACCTGCGTCAACAATATCCTCAAGCTAACGAGCTATTCAGAGAAATACGTACTTTCAATACCGCAGCTCCTATCGTTGAACACATAGAACGATACCGCGCTAGCTTACATGCCTAAGCTTTGAGCTCAAGGCTAAAATACGAGTTTATTCTTGCCTGTTTTTTTAGCTTGATACAGTTTCTCATCGGCGGCTTTAAACCAAGTTTCGAAGTCGTCAGAGCTTTTTTTAACCACTTCTACGCCACCTGAAATAGTAAATCCAGAGTCAATAACTCGACTTGAATCAGCCACTATTGCATCTTTTACCCGTTGCATGATCTGTTTCATTCTTTCCACATTATGCCCCGTCAGGTACACCACAAACTCTTCGCCACCAAACCTTGCAACTGCATCGCTATCACGTGTATTCGTTTCTAGCTGATCAGCAACGTAACAAATTACGTTATCCCCCACGTCATGCCCATAAGTATCATTAATTACTTTAAAGTCATCTATATCCAACACCGCAATTACGGCATATTCACCGTACTTTATTTTACTCAAGAAAGTCTCTAAACCTCGGCGATTAAGTAGACCTGTCATTGGGTCTCGAGCCGCTAAGTCTTTTAAATGGGCTTGTTCAACACGCGAATTAAAATAAAACAATGTGACAACAGAAAATAGATAAACAATGAATACGACGGTTAAGTTGAATTTTTTCACCTCGAGGAAATTTTTAAATTCATCATGCCAATTTAATTCATAGTAAAGTAAGTGATGGAAGTCGAGCCCATCAATATTAAGCAATTTTTCCCGGTAAGCATTATCGGGAACAGGGGTGGTTTTATTGTCAATCAAATGTATTAAATTGGTCAGTTTACTCTGCTTATTGAGCAGTTTATCGACCTCGATATTTAAAGCGATAGCTCCTTGGAATTTGTCTTTGTACATTACCGGTAATGTCATGGATAAAACCGGTTCGCTTAAGGAAAACTCACCTAATGTTGCAGGGCCAGACACAGTAACTTGATTATGATTTGCAGCTGTTTTTTGCCAATAAGGACGTGATTTTACAATAGCAAGTGTATCTTTATTAATATTTTTGGAAACCGTATCTGGCGATGACATCACATAACCAAAATTATCGACATAATGAATACCGTAAATAAAATCATCTAAATCATGTAAAAATGACAATATTGGTGCTAATGCAATTTTTCTTGCTGCGCGTTTAAATAATGCACTACTCTCATCACACAGCGACTCCTTTCCCACCAACATATAACTGATCTCAACAGTTGGAATGTCATGGCTTTTATTGTCAGCTAAAATTGACGATTCAAAAGGCCACATGCGACACAGCCCCCCCGATACCTCTCGGTTAAGATCAACTAACTGCACATCCCTATTTTTGAAATAACTGGTAAAACTATAATCTAGCGAGGTTATAACTTTTGCTGAGCGTGTAAGCGACGCATCAATATACGCGTACTGGTTATCAATATCCTCATTTACGATATTCATATAATTGTGTACAACAAGCATCACCATAATCAGAGCAAAAACAATAGGCCCCAAAATAATCGATTTTAGACTTACATTGTGGTTCATTCAGCATCCTAGTTCAGATAGAGATATTAAAGCCCATCAAAAGTTTAATACAATTGATGGGCTTTCGACATAAATTCGGTAAAACAAAACCAAACTAATCAGCAGACGTTCCTTAACAGCGTATATTATAAAATCATAGCGTTATATACCCAAACCACTTGAAGGGCATGCAACGCCTAGACTAATTGAGCAATAGGCTATCATCAGCCAGTTCCTCACCACGGACCTTGGAAAACATTTCTAGTAGATCAGGCACTTTCATATTGGCACGCTGCTCACCAGACACATCAAGAACAATTTCACCTTGGTGAAGCATGACAGTTCGATCACCACATGCTAGGGCATCTTTCATTGAATGCGTTACCATCATTACCGTCAAATTGAATTCTTTGACGATAGTTTTGGTTAAATCGATAATGAAAGCCGCCATACGAGGATCAAGAGCTGCAGTGTGCTCATCAAGCAGCAGAAGTTTGCTATCTGACAAAGTCGCCATCACTAAACTCACGGCTTGACGCTGTCCACCAGACAGCAAACCGATATTATCACCGAGGCGATCTTCTAAACCTAACCCTAGAATCGAAATACGCTCTTGGAATAGCTTTCGGCGAGACGCAGAAAGTGATAAACCCCACCCTCTTCGCTTACCACGCATAAACGCTAGCGCCATATTTTCTTCAATCGTTAAATCACCACATGTACCTGCTAATGGGTCTTGAAAAACGCGCGCACAGACTTTGGCTCGCTGATCAACTGTCTGACGAGTGACATCAATCTCATCAACCAATACTTTTCCACCCACCATCGGTGTCTCACCAGTTACGGCCCCTAATAAGGTCGATTTACCAGCTCCATTTGACCCAATCACAGTCAAAAATTGATGTTCTGGCACTTCCAAATTGATACTTCTTAACGCTCGATTTTCTAAAATAGTGCCAGGATTAAAAGTAACTTGAATATCTTCTAAACGGATCATAATGTTTCTCCTGACGCTTTATCCTGCTTAGCAACAACGGGCTTCTGAGCAGGATTACTCCCCTTTTTTGCCTTGAAATTCCTTTTAAGTTTTGGAGCAATGAGTGCAACCGCGACCAGTACAGCCGTTACTAAGTTGAGATCCGACGCTTGCAAGCCAAACATCCCAGAACTCAGCGCAAAAGCTACCGCTAAGCGATAAAGCACAGATCCTACAATAACCGCTACAACGGCTACCCATATTTTGCGTCCTGGAATTAATGTCTGGCCTAAAATCACAGCGGCAAGGCCAACAACGATAGTTCCTACACCAGAAGTTACATCGGCAAAACTGTTCGTTTGTGCAAACAAGGCACCAGCAAAACCGACAAAGCCATTAGATAAGGCCAGCCCAAAATAGGTATAGAATGCGGTGCTACCACCCTGTGCTGAAACCATACGCGCGTTAACACCAGTGGCACGCAAACCAAGGCCAAAATCACTATTAAGCAAGCGTACTACTGCCCATGCAGAGATAAGCACCAGCACACCGACTACAATTGGGCGGATGTAAACAGGATCACCTAAAGCTTCAAATGGGGTCAGGATCGTGTCTTCACCCAACAACGCAATGTTAGGACGCCCCATGATACGGATATTAATAGAGAAGGCGGCAATCATTGTTAAGATTGAGGCGAGCAAATGTAAGATGCCGCAACGGACAGCTAGAAAGGCAGTAACCCAACCAGTGAAGGCCCCCGCTAAGATAGCCATGCCAGTCGCAACCCAAGGATTTATACCAGCAACAATAGCTGTAGCAGCTACAGCTGCTCCCATTGGGAAGCTACCATCAACACTCAGATCGGGAAAATCAAGGACACGGAAAGTCAGGTAAACACCCAGTGCCACCAGCCCGTAAAGCAACCCTATTTCTAGAGCGCCAAAAAAAGCAAAAGCAGACATAACAACTCCTTTCTCTGCTTAAACAGAGTTGGGGTACTGACCCCAACTCTGAATTTTCTTTATTTTACGCTCGTCGCACGATCTAGAACGGATTGAGGAATGGCCAAACCGAGTTTGTCTGCAGCGGTTTTATTGACAAAAAGGTCTGATCCTTTCGCCACTTTAACATCCAGTTTCCCAGGCTCTTGCCCTTCTAAAATAGCGGCAACATAATCGGCCGTTTGAACACCAATTTGATAATAATCAAAACCAAGGCTTGCTATTGCGCCACGTTCAACATATGAAGTCGCCGCACCAAATACTGGCGTTTTAGCTTGGTTGGCTGACACAATCATGCCTTCAATAGCACTAGCAACCGTGTTATCAATCAAGGCATAAATAATGTCAGATTTGGCCGCGATAGCTTGAGTTGCGGTTTGAACATCCGCGCTTTTTAACGCCGTCGCTTCTACTAATTCGATGCCATGCTTTTTGGTGCTTGATTTTAATAGTTCCATCAAACTAACGGCATTAGCCTCTCCAGGGTTGAAAACCACACCGATCGTTTTCACATTCGGCATAATTTCTTTAATCAATTCAACATGCTGTTCTACCGGTGATAGGTCAGAAAGACCGGTGACATTTTTACCTGGCTGCTCTAGCTTCTTAACAAGTTTTGCCCCTACTGGGTCAGTAACTGCGGTAAACACAATAGGAATATTCTTAGTAGCAGACACTAGCGCTTGCGCTGTTGGTGTTGCAATACCAACTAATACATCTGGATTTTCACCGACAAATTGACGAGCGATCTGTACAGCAATGGCAGGGTTACCTTGAGCAGTTTTAAAATCAAACTCTAAGTTTTTGCCCTCTTCATAGCCCTTTGCTTTGAGGCCATCAAGAAGACCTTGACGAGTGGCGTCTAAGGCCGGGTGTTCAACAATTTGTGATACTGCAACTTTGGCAGTTTTTGCCATGATACTCGTTGAAGATAGTAATGCGGCTCCAGCGAGAACGGCGGTAGCAATGACTTTGCCTGCTTTCATCTTAACTCCTTGATTTAAGCACTTGGTATTGGATGTTGTGTTTTATATTTTTATAAGTGTGCACTTAATGCGCAACTAACAACATTATTACCAGTAACTTAGAATAAAGGGAAGTGAGATTTAACAGTAAAATAACAAAAAGAGAGGTGAGAATACGGTCTTACGGTATTAAAGAGGAAATCCAAGAGGACTCCACCTGGAAGTCCTACAACGGTTAATTTCAGAGTACAACTAACTGGCTAGCACGATTTAAAACCAACGCTCTAATGCTGCTTTGTCTAAATGACGAAACGCACGATTGAGAATCACGGCTAACTCTTTGTAGCGCGGCTTTGCTTTCATCGGATCTAAAGCAAATCCATTTTCAACAATTTTTTGGTGCAGTTCACGATACCACCCCGCTAATGACGGAGGAAGTTGTGTGTTGGCACGATTACCTAACCACCACATACCTTGTAGCGGTAGACTGATCGCAAAAAGTGCAATCACGATGGCCTGTGGCATCGCTTGTGCATTATGAAACACCATTTGAGTCAGCACGCTGATCGCTGCGATAGCCGGCATAACTTTAACGCCGAATCGCGTTGCTTTAATAATACGCTGCTCTGGGAAAATAAATCCCAACTCTTTACGGATAGGCCAAGTATCCATGTACTTCTGGCCATCTTTCAAGCTGTGAACGATTCCAACTTTATTATTCATAGCGCTCTCTCACTCTAGATGCCGCTCATTTAACTAAAAAATAGTTTAATGATTCAACTAATCGCGTAAAAATTTGATGAAAGTTAATATTCTTTCAAAATTTTTTTGTTATATTGGCCCAATATCGCTATCCTTTGCAGACCCTCAATCTCATTGTTGCTGTTATTTAGCATTTAGGCAACTCCGAGATGAATTCTGCAAGGAATGCACCGACTGATTTTACTCAAAAAGTCACGTCTCATTATACGGAAATTCAAGTTTTATTGACCAAGATTAGTAGCACTCCGTAAAGGTTGGACTATTCTTGAGAATGATTTTTATCTTAACCGATTATTACAGGTAGTCACACATGTCTAAGCTAGTTTTAGTTTTAAACTGCGGTAGTTCTTCTCTTAAATTCGCTGTTGTTGATGCAGAATCAGGTGCAGAGCACCTATCAGGCCTTGCTGAATGTCTTCACCTTCCTGAAGCACGCATCAAGTGGAAACTTGATGGTAAACATGAAGCTCAATTGGGCGAAGGTGCAGCACACGAAGAAGCACTAGCGTTCATGGTTGAAACTATTCTTGCTTCTAAGCCTGAACTTGCAGCCGATATTGCAGCCGTTGGTCACCGTGTTGTTCACGGTGGTGAACAATTTACTGCTTCAGCACTGATCTCTGATGAAGTACTGCAAGGTATTGAAGATGCAGCGAACTTCGCACCACTTCATAACCCAGCGCACATCATCGGCATTAAAGCAGCTCAAAAATCATTTCCAAATCTAAAAAATGTTGCCGTTTTTGACACAGCATTCCACACAACAATGCCTGAAGAAGCATACCTATACGCGTTACCGTACAACCTATACAAAGATCACGGTATTCGTCGCTATGGCGCACACGGTACTTCTCACCTATTCATTGCTCGTGAAGCGGCTGAGCGTTTAGGTAAACCAGCTAATGAAGTAAACATCATTAACTGCCACCTAGGTAACGGTGCGTCTGTTTGTGCTATTAAAAATGGTCAATCAGTTGATACGTCTATGGGCCTAACTCCACTAGAAGGTCTTGTAATGGGTACTCGTTGTGGCGATCTTGACCCTGCGGTAATGTTCCATTTACATGACAAATTAGGTATGAGTGTTGCTGAAATCAACACAATGTTCACTAAAGAGTCTGGCCTTTTAGGTCTTACTGGTGTGACTTCTGATTGCCGTTTCGTTGAAGATAACTACGGTACTAAAGAAGAAGCTACACGTGCGATGGACGTATTCTGTCACCGCCTAGCTAAGTACGTAGCTGGCTACACGGCTTCTATGGAAGGTCGTCTAGATGCTATCGTCTTCACTGGTGGTATCGGTGAAAACTCTGCACCAATTCGCGAAATGGTTCTAAACCGTTTAGCTATCTTCGGTATCGAAGTGGATGGTGAAGCTAACCTTAAAGCTCGTTTCGGCGGCGAAGGTGTTATCACAACAGAGAACAGCCGCATCCCTGCAATGGTTATCTCTACTAATGAAGAGCTAGTCATCGCTGAAGATACAGCTCGTCTAACAGGTCTTTAATTGACTTTCTGGCTAACTCCTTGAGTTAGCCAGTTTTTTACCGAGGCTCAACAAATAATTCCTACTACTGGTAATGTTGAGCTTTGTTCCTTTTGTAATCTAATCTCGATTAGATTGATTTCAATAGTTTGAGGTACTCTACTCATGTCCCGTACTATTATGCTTATCCCTATTAGCGCTGGTGTTGGTCTTACTAGCGTAAGCATGGGTGTCCTTCGCGCAATGGAGCGTAAAGGCGTTAGCGTTTCTTTTTATAAGCCAATTGCACAACCACGTTCTGGTGGCGATCAACCTGATCTTACCTCTACCATTATCGGCCGTAACAGCGATATCAAAATTGCTGAACCAATGATGATGTCAGCCGCTGAAGCCTTAATCGGTAGCGAGAAGATGGATGTGTTGCTTGAAACGGTCGTTGAACGTTACAACCACATTAATAAAGTTTCAGAAGTAACGCTGATTGAAGGTCTAGTACCAACTCGTAAACACCCATTTGCTAACCAAGTAAACGCTGAAATTGCGAAAACTCTGGGTGCTGAAATTGTGTTTGTGGCCACCCCAGGTACGGATAATCCAACTCAGTTGAAAGAACGCATTGAAGTGGCGTGCTCAAACTTTGGCGGAACAAAGAATAAGAACATTTCTGGCGTTATCATTAACAAGCTCAATGCCCCTGTTGATGATGCAGGTCGTACTCGTCCTGATCTATCAGAAATCTTTGATGATGCAGACAGCGCCAAGCAAGCTAACCTTGAAGTGATGCAAATCTTCAACTCTAGCCCAATTCGTGTGCTAGGTTGCGTGCCTTGGAGCATCGACTTAATCGCGACTCGCGCTATCGATATGGCCAAGCACCTTAATGCAGAAATCATTAATGAAGGTGAAATCAAAACACGCCGTATTAAGAGCATCACATTCTGTGCGCGCTCTCTACCGCACATGATTGAGCACTTCAAACCAGGCTCTCTGCTAGTCACTTCAGCTGACCGTCCTGACGTTATCGTTGCGGCCTCTCTAGCGGCTATGAACGGCGTAGAAATCGGTGCGGTATTGCTAACCGGTGGCTATGATATTCCAAAAGAAATCGCTGACCTGTGCAAACCTGCATTTGAAAGTGGCTTGCCAATTTTCAAAGCACAAGGCAACACATGGCAAACTTCACTAAACCTACAAAGCTTTAGTCTAGAAGTTCCAGCTGATGATAAAGAGCGTATTGAGTTCATCAACGATCACGTTGCAAGCCACATTGATGGTCCTTGGATTAACTCTTTATCAGAAGGTACGCAAGGCATTCGTCGCCTAAGCCCACCCGCATTCCGTTACCAATTAACAGAATACGCTCGTCGTGCAGGCAAGCGCATTGTTCTTCCTGAAGGTGATGAGCCACGTACAGTGAAAGCTGCAGCTATCTGTGCTGAGCGCGGTATTGCTACTTGTGTACTTCTTGGTAACCCAGAAGAAATCCGCCGCGTTGCGGCTCAGCAAGGTGTTGAGCTAGGCGCTGGTGTTGAGATTATCGATGCCGATTCAGTACGCGAAAATTACGTAGCACGCTTAGTTGAACTTCGCGGCGCGAAAGGCATGACTGAAGTCGTTGCTCGTGAAAAACTGCAAGATTCAGTATTCCTTGGCACAATGATGCTTGAAGCGAATGAAGTTGATGGCCTAGTTTCTGGTGCAGTACATACCACTGCAAACACCATTGTACCGCCATTCCAAATCATCAAGACGGCACCGAATGCATCGATCGTATCTTCGATCTTCTTCATGCTACTGCCTGATCAAGTATTGGTTTACGGCGACTGTGCAATCAACCCAGATCCAAATGCTGAGCAATTGGCTGAAATCGCGATTCAATCTGCAGATTCAGCAGCAGCATTCGGTATCGACCCACGTGTTGCGATGATTTCATACTCAACTGGTGAGTCTGGTAAAGGCGCAGATGTTGATAAAGTACGTGAAGCTACTCGCATTGCTCAAGAGAAACGTCCTGATCTTATCATTGACGGTCCTCTACAATACGACGCAGCAATCATGGAAAACGTGGCAGCTTCTAAAGCACCAAATTCTCCAGTAGCAGGTAAAGCAACGGTATTCGTATTCCCAGACCTAAACACGGGTAATACAACCTACAAAGCGGTACAACGCTCAGCAGACCTTGTTTCTATTGGTCCAATGCTGCAAGGTATGCGCAAACCTGTCAATGACTTGTCTCGTGGCGCATTGGTTGACGATATTGTTTACACTATCGCCCTAACTGCTATTCAGGCTGGCCAAGAAACTAAATAATTTTTAGATTTTGGTTTAACCAATGACAAAAGCCCTCAAGGTTAACCTTGAGGGCTTTTTTTCAAGCTGATCACTTAATTACTGTGAGTGGTATAACATGATATTTATATCGCGATACTCTCGCGACCATGCGGACTTTCTAAATCCAATTCAGGGCCTGCGGGCACCACTTGAGTTGGGTTGATCCCGCTGTGACTGAAATAATAGTGACGTTTAATATGGTAAAAATCGGTACTTTCTTTCACTCCAGAAACTTGGTACAGCTCTTTTAAGTAACCATTGAGGTACTTATAATCAGCAATGCGCTTTTTATTGCATTTAAAGTGACCAACATAAACTGCATCAAAGCGTATCAATGTAGTGAATAAACGCCAATCCGCTTCTGTGATCTGCCCTCCCACCAAATAACGATGAGTCGCTAGGTGGCTATCCACCTTATCAAGAGCAGCAAAAAGCGATTGATACGCTTCTTCATAAGCCTCTTGTGTGGTTGCAAAGCCACAACGATATACCCCATTATTGATATTAGGATAAATATAATCATTCCATTCATCGATAGCAGCACGCAAAGCGTCAGGGTAATAGTCCTGTTGATTCCCCGTCAGTTGATCAAATGCACTGTTAAACATACGAATAATTTCAGACGATTCGTTACTCACAATCGTGTTGGTTTTTTTATCCCATAAAACGGGAACGGTTACCCTACCTGTATAATCCACTTTTGCTTGGGTATAAATTTGGTGTAAACGAGTATAGCCATATAACGGCTCTGGAATACCAAAGCACCAGCCCTCGCTAAGCATGTCTGGGCATACAATGGTGACATCGATATGTTGTGTTAATCCTTTTAACTCACGAAAAATCAGCGTGCGGTGTGCCCATGGACAGGCAAGAGAAACATAGAGATGATAGCGACCTGATTCTGGCTGATATAGCGCATCCGGTTTATTTTCTATCCAGCTACGAAAACCTGCATCTTCACGGATAAATTTACCGTTGCTCGCCTTGGTATCGTACCAAACATCATGCCACACACCTTGCACTAACTTTCCCATGATTCACCCTCTTAATATCGCTGCTTTATCATCCCATTATAGAGACCACAGTACAGGGCAAAACCCGACTCTATTGAGCTTGTCATTCAAAAAATTCGAACAGATCTTTGGTCGACTAGAATAAAAAAAGCGCGACCCAAACAAGGAGCCGCGCTTATGCCCGTCACAGGCTGAATTTACATGTCAACATGCAAGCATGAAACAGCATGGACATCACTGCCTTTAATCTGAGGCTTTTGTTTCGCACAAAGGTCCGTTGCTTGAGGACAGCGAGTTCTGAATACACAACCAGATGGTGGGTTAATTGGCGACGGTAAATCGCCTTCCAACATTTGGATTTTCTTCGAACGCTCTAGTTTTGGATCAGGAATCGGTACCGCCGACATCAACGCCTTGGTGTAAGGGTGTGATGGGTTAGCAAACAACGCCTCTGAAGTACCGAGTTCAACTGCATTACCTAAGTACATCACCAATACACGGTCTGAAATATGTTTCACTACCGATAAATCATGAGCGATGAAAACTAAACTCAGGCCGAGCTCTTTTTGTAGCTCTTTAAGCAAGTTAACCACCTGCGCCTGAATCGATACATCAAGCGCCGAGACTGGTTCATCACAAATGATCATTTTCGGGTTCAGGATAAGTGCACGCGCGATACCAATGCGCTGGCATTGACCACCTGAAAATTCATGCGGATAACGGTTAATCACATTAGGTAACAGACCAACTTTAGCCATCATCTCTTTAACGCGATCTTTCACCTCTTGCTTAGAAAGCTCTGGGTAAAACGTTTGTAGCGGTTCAGCGATAATATCACCAACCGTCATTCGCGGGTTTAATGAGGCAAGTGGATCTTGGAAAATCATCTGAATTTGCTTACGTGTCTGACGACGTTCAACTTCTTTCATTTTAGTCAGGTCATCACCCAACCAAACGACTTCGCCTTCTGTCGCTTCAACTAAACCGATAATGGCACGAGCAAACGTGGATTTACCACAGCCTGACTCACCAACTACGCCTAATGTTTCGCCTTCGTATAGTCGGACATTAACACCATCCACCGCTTTTAAGTTTGACGGTTTAGACCAAGGCCACGCGGATTTAGAGGCAATATTGAAGTGAACTTTGAGGTTCTTTACATCTAGTAATAATGGTTTTTGTTCGCTCATTTAACCCAAGCCTCCCAATCAGAAAAACAGGCACGTTGGCGACCATCGGCAAATGGCAATAAAATAGGTGCTTCACGTTTACAGCGTTCTGTCACTCGGTGGCAGCGCTCTTGATAAGGACAACCCGGTGGCAATCGTAGCAAGTTAGGTGGGTTTCCAGGAATTGTTGGTAATATTTCACCTTCCGTATCCAAACGAGGAATGGCTTTTAATAAACCTTCAGCGTAAGGGTGACTCGGGTTGTAGAAAATCTCATCCACAGAGCCATATTCCATCGTACGCCCAGCATACATTACCAATACTTTGTCACATGAACCCGCAACCACACCCAGATCATGGGTGATCATGATAATGGCGGTATTAAATTCGCTTTTGAGTTCATTCAACAAATCCATAATTTGGGCTTGCACCGTTACGTCCAATGCGGTGGTGGGTTCATCAGCAATCAGTAACTTAGGCCGGCATAGCAACGCCATTGCAATCATAACGCGTTGACGCATACCACCAGAAAACTCATGCGGATACATGGTAATTCGCTTACGCGCTTCGGGGATTTTAACCGCCTCTAGCATACGTACCGACTCTTCAAACGCAGCCGACTTACTCATTCCTTTGTGCAGCATCAGCACTTCCATCAACTGCTCGCTGACCTTCATATAAGGATTCAGTGACGTCATTGGATCTTGGAAGATCATCGCAATTTGTTCAGCGCGCACTTTGTTCAAGGCTTTTTCTGGCAAATTGAGGATCTCTTTCCCTTCAAATTTTGCGCTACCCGTGATAATACCATTTTTGGCAAGTAGACCCATAATAGCGAACACGGTTTGCGATTTACCAGAGCCAGACTCCCCTACGATACCGAGGGTTTCGCCTTGCTCCAGTGAAAAAGTTAAATCGTTGACAGCGGTAACAATACCATCTTGAGTGGTAAATTCGACCCGCAGATCTTTGACATCTAATAAGCTCATTATTGCTTCCTTAATCTTTTAATTATCGGTCTTTAGGATCAAGCGCATCGCGCAGACCATCACCGACATAGTTAAAGCAAAACAGGGTGACCACCATGAACGCGGCTGGGAAAGCAAGTTGCCAAATAGCGACTTCCATTGTTTGTGAACCTTCTTGTAGAAGTGCTCCCCAGCTTGTCATCGGCTCTTGAACACCAAGACCAAGGAAAGATAAAAATGACTCTGTCAAAATCATACTTGGGATCAACAGCGTCGAATAGACCGCTACAATACCCAACACGTTTGGCACAATATGACGTGTAATAATTTTCCAGTTGCTGACGCCACACACATGCGCCGCTTCAATAAACTCTTTGCTGCGTAGGCTCAAGGTTTGGCCACGCACAATTCGCGCCATATCAAGCCATGCAATTGCACCGATAGCGACGAAGATAAGTACGATATTGCGGCCAAAAAACGTGACCAACACAATAACAAGGAACATGAAAGGAACAGCGTATAGAATCTCCAAAATACGCATCATAATGCGGTCTACTTTACCGCCAATGAAGCCCGACGCCGCACCATAAAGTGTGCCGATCAGAACAGCAACCAACGCGCCCATTACGCCAACCATCAGCGAAATTCGCCCACCAACTAAGGTACGCACATACAAATCACGCCCAAGGCTATCGGTGCCGAACCAATGATCCGCATTGGGCCCAACGTGCATTGAATACCAGTCCGTATTGTCATAGGTATACGGGGCCATCATCGGTAGTACGATCACCGCAAGGGTCATCATCGTCAAAATACACAAACTGACCATTGCCGCTCTGTTACGCATAAAGCGAATTCGCGCATCTTGCCATAAGCTGCGGCCAGCTATTTCTAAGTTTTCAGAAAACTTCTCAACCGCGGCTAGGTTTTCTCTTTTCGTTAACATAACCATACGTCCCTGTTAGTAGCGAATTTTCGGGTCAATGACCGCAAGCAAAATATCAACAATGGCGTTGAAAAGAATAAATAGGAAACCAATTAAAATGGTTACACCCATCACCAATGAGTAATCGCGGTTAAATGCAGCGTTAACAAACAGCTTACCGATACCCGGTAGACCGAAAATCGTTTCAATCACCACAGACCCCGTAATAATACCGACAAACGCAGGCCCCATGTACGACACAACAGGCAGTAAAGCAGGCTTCAAAGCATGGTTAACAACGATATAGGGATAACTCAATCCTTTCGCGCGTGCCGTGCGAATAAAGTTACTGTTGAGTGTTTCTATCATTGAGCCACGGGTGATACGGGCAAAGGTGGCAATATAGAGCATCGACATACCCAGCACTGGCAGTACTAAATATTGGAAACTTCCATCTAACCAACCACCAGCCGGGAATATTTTCCAATGCAAGGAGAAGAGATAAATTAAAGCTGGGGCGAGAACAAACGACGGCATCACCACGCCAATCATTGCCGTCGACATGATGGTGTAGTCAATCCAAGTGTTATGTTTTAGTGCGGCAATCGTGCCAATGGAAACACCCGCGATAACGGTAAAAATAAACGCGATAAAGCCGACTTTTGCCGAGACAGGCAAGGCAACGGCGATCAATTCATTCACCGTATAATCTTGGTATTTGAATGATGGGCCAAAATCACCTTGCAAAATATTGGTCAAGTAGGTGAAGTATTGCTCAGACACGGGTTTGTCTAAGCCATATTTGGCTTCAATGTTGGCCATCACTTCCGGTGGTAAAGGACGTTCGCTTGAGAATGGGTTACCAGGAGCGAAACGCATGAGAAAGAAAGATACCGTGATCAACACCAACATGGTTGGTATCGCTTCTAATATCCTTTTTGCGATGAATTTAAGCATAAACTCACTCTTTCAGTCTGTGACAATGAAAATTAGAAAGACGCTGCATGTAAATTACTATCTGAAGATAGCTACATGCAGTGTCTAAGTCGTTATATTTTTATCAGCGTAAGTGGACTTACTTTGCTGTGATATAAAGATCTTTTGAGTAGATCTTATCTTCCGCATTATTCACCGGGAAGCCGCCTACATTAGGAGATACTAAACGAGATTTAACATACTGATAGATAGGGGCAATTGGCATATCTTTAGTTAATTGCTTTTCAGCATCCAGATATAGCTTAGTGCGCTCTTCTTCTGAGGTTGATTTCAACGCTTTATCAATAATTGCATCGTATTCAGCGCTTTGGTAGTGCAAACCACCCGTGGTGTTATTGCTCACCATTAAGGTTAGGAATGAAGACGCTTCATTATAGTCACCACACCAACCAGCGCGTGCCACTTCAAAGTTACCTTGATCTTTAGAATCTAGATACGTTTTCCACTCTTGGTTCTCTAATACAACGTCAAGACCTAACGTTTTTTTCCACATAGAACCCAGTGCTACAGCGATTTTCTTGTGGTTTTCCGATGTATTGTAGAGGAGGCTGAATTTCAGTGGGTTGTCTTTATTAAAGCCCGCTTCAGCTAACAATTTTGCCGCTTCTGCATCGCGCTCTTTTTGCGTCATCTTGCCGTATGCTGGCATTTGAGGATTAAAGCCAGCCGTAATTTCAGGTGTTAAGAAATAAGCTGGTTTTTGGCCTTGACCTAAAATCGCATCACTCACAATGTTACGGTCGATAGCGTAAGAAATCGCTTTACGTACGCGAACGTCGTCAAATGGTGCTTTTTTGGTATTAAAAATGTAGTAGTAGGTACATAGGTTACCCTGAATCGATACTGATTCCGGGTGCTCTTTCTTCAGACGCTTGAAGTGCTCTGTTGGCAATTCATTGGTGAAATCGATTTCGCCTGATAAGAAACGGTTCATTTCTGATACTTGGTTTTCAATAGGCAGGAAAGTAACTTTGTTAATGACTGTTTTGCCGTTGTCCCAGTATTGCTCGTTACGCTTTAGTACTAAACGCTCATTGACAACCCATTGATCAACAACGTAGGCACCGTTACCAACAAAATGCTCAGGCTTGGTCCATTGGTCACCAAACTTTTCTACGGTTGCTTTATGAACGGGTTTCACGGTTGTATGGCCCATCATCATGACGAAATAAGGCACAGCATCTTCAAGTTCAACAACGAGTGTATGGTCATCTTTAGCTTTAACGCCAAGTTCACTTTTGTCTTTCGTTCCTGCGATAATCTCTTTTGCATTTTTCATCTTGGTATATTCCATATACCAAGAGTAAGGAGAAGCCGTTACAGGGTCGACGGCGCGCTGGAAGCTGAAAACAAAATCACCAGCCGTGACAGGATCACCATTTGACCATTTTGCATTTTTGCGCAAATGGAAAATGAATGTTTTGTTGTCTGCCGTTTCCCAACTTTCTGCGACACCAGGAATGGTTTTACCATCCGAGTCTTGGTTCACAAGCCCTTCCAATAAGTCACGAATTACATGCGACTCAGGAACACCTTGGGATTTGTGAGGATCGAGTGTGGCGACTTCAGTACCGTTACCACGAACGATTTCCTGAACTTTGGCCAATTTGGTGCCGGCTGGAACATCAGCCGCGATAGAAAAAGTAGAAGTGGCAGCCACTGCCATACCCGCCCCTAGAAGAAGGGCTTGGGTGATTTTATTTTTATACATGCATAAACTCCAAGTTTTTATTTTTGCATCCATGACTTCCTCACAAGGTATCTAGAACGGCTAGATATTTAGATTTATTTAGCGCAAAAACTAAGCAGAAAAATCTAAAACCTTACAAGGAGTGCGGCACACATTATCAATCATTGAAATAATTTGCCATAAAAACGTCGTAAAAAGTCGCATAATCCTCCGACCAGATACTTAAATCAGTGGAAAAAAATGTCTAATAACCAAAAGTCAGTTCATTAAAGCAAATAATACATTTTGATTGTGATCACGGTACCAAATCATCTACCACAACACGATTTTACAACATCTTATGCTAGAGATTTGCTGAAAAATCTAGCACTAACGGTATCGTAGATCTAGCGTTAACTAACGATTAACTTTCCTAATTACATGTTCTGTGAAGAAAGTTACCCTTTCAGAAAAATAACACCACGACAACCTGTAAAGTAATATTTACAAATTAATGAATAATAAATGATATACCCAAACAACTTGAAGTTGCAGGTAGGCGGCAAGTGAGTTCATCCCCATGAGCATAGATAAACTATGTGATTGGGGTGAGCGAATGTAGCCAACACCGCTGCAACTTCAAGTAGGAAGGGTATAGAGCTAACTGTAAACGGCCCGGTTGTCGCATTAAAACGACAATGAGGATTGAATAACGCCATTCTCACTACTTTATAAAATAGCGAGAATGACACTCAGAGATGAAAGACGCGACTAAGAAGAGTGGATAAATTCAGCAAGGTTGATTAAACGGCGTTGATGCTCTGATACATAAGGGTTACTCACATCCCAAGCATATCCCGCAAGGATTGAACAAATCATTTGTTTAATGCGTGAGTTCGGATTTTCATAAAAGATCACATCTTGCAATGTGCCGTTATACCACCCTTCCACATAGGTTCTAAACACATCAACGCCGACCATTAATGGTTGTGAATAATCTTGATGCCAGTCAACCCGTTGACCTTTTAACTGATTAACGACACACGATGTAGCCAATTGCGCGGACTTCATCGCGATGGTGACACCAGAAGAGAATACGGGGTCTAAAAATTCACCAGCATTACCTAACAAAGCATAATGACGAGTCGCTAATTGCTTTACGTTCGCCGAATACCCGCCCAACTCTCCTGCAGGATTAGGGAATTGTGCGTTATTTAGAATTGCAGCAAGCTCTGGAACTTCACTCACTAATTGTTGAATGGTATCAATTTTTTCACTCGGATATTGAGCGAAAAAATCAGGCTCTCCGACAACACCTAACGAGCAGACACCATTTGAAAATGGGATAAGCCAATACCACACATCTGGGTTAACCGGGTGAACTGAAATTAATATTTTATTCCTATCATATTGCTCTTGAGGTGAATCGATATTATCAACAATATGAGTAAAAATAGCCTTGCGCGGTGGTAAACAAGAAGGTTCTTCCAATTCAAGTAGCCTTGGCAACACACGACCAAATCCACTCGCATCAAGTACATATTCTGCTTCAATCTGATATTCGACACCCTCTGAATCCTTAACAAGCAACAGTGATTGTTCATCTTGGAACTGGATATCAAGTAATTCATGCTGATAGCGAATTTCAACCCCCTGCTCAGCCGCAGAATCGGCAAGGACTTTATCAAAGTGACTTCGCTGCACTTGGAAGGTCGTTCCTGGGCCCGATGAAAATTTATCGGTGAAGTCAAATTGGGTATAGACGCCATTTTTGCGAAAAGCTGCACCATCTTTATATTGAAAGCCAGCGTCGACAACCGATTGCAGCATCCCTGCTTCTTCAATCACTTCCATACAAGCCGGAAGTAAGCTTTCGCCAATAGAGAAACGAGGAAACTGAGCTTTTTCTAGAACAATAACGTCAATTTGCTGAGCATGGAGCAACGCAGCTGCCGTCGAACCTGAAGGACCCGCACCAATAATGACGACTTGTGTATTCTCTTTATTCATAATAGGACTCATATTTCTGGAGTTAATCTTGGGCTTTTAGTTGTAATAAAGTATGGCCAAGACCAATGTTATCCGTTCTTTTTACAATTCCCAGCCCCGCTTCAGCCACAATTTCTAAGAAATCCTCACTACGGTAAAAACGACTGTTCCCGTTAGCTAAGCAAGTGAAATAAAGAGAGGTAGCATTGAGACTAAAAGACGCAGCATCATATTTCTGTGCGTCCCAAAACAGTTCAAGAATATACACTGTGGAGTCAGGTGTAAGGTTAGCGCGTACTCGCTTTAAAATGCTCAATATTTCCATCGGTGAGAAACAATCTAAAAATTGACTCATCCACCACACATCTGCCTTTTCAGGAAGTGGTTGTGATTTATCAAGCATATTGGCTGGAAACGGATGAATGCGATCCGCAAAACCTTGTTGGTCTGCATTGCGCATTGCCATCTCAAGTTGCTGAGGTAAATCAACAATGGTCACTTCAACATCAGCATCATAGCCACAGCATTGCAACGCCCATTTACCCGTATTGCCACCAATATCCACCAAGCGCTTAGGTTTGTTAGCAAAAACCTCGGCTAACAATACGGGAAATGAGCGATCAGAATAAAAATGGTCAAACTTAAACCAGCTCTCTTTGGCTTTCGGTGGTAATCGCGATAAACCTTGGTAAATAGTTTCCCAATCCCCCAACTCTTTTAAACCCGCAGGTTTGCCCTCAGTAATGGATTCCGTTAGATGCATCATCGCCGCGTAGCAAACGTCAGCAGTAAAATCCATATTCGCTTGCGTCATCCCATCATGAAGCAAAAAGATACCAAGGTTAGCGAGTGAATAATTAGGCTTATCCCATAAAACGATATGAGCGCTAATGGCCATATCTAGTAGCACTTTCACACCGTATTCAGACACACCAGTACACTGCGCTATTTTTTCTGCATCTAATCCTTCCGCTCCTGCCTCATCTAAAACCGCTAAAATACCGAGATCACGCAGTGTGCGAGCTGTATGAAAAACAATGGGAGCAAAAGAAAGCTTTTGTGCTTCCGTTTTCGCTTCTAAAGCGTTGTAAGGATCTATTTTTTGATTTAACACGTAACAACCTAATTTAAAATTTTCGAACAATATCCCAACACTTAATCCAACTTCCGCTCAATTCATTAAAAACATTATTTAAGTCAATGATACAAACAGTTATAGTTGTAAGGATTCATCATGTGCCATAGTATTTAACCCCAGCGAAAACAATTCAATATCTTATGTCAAATCAACAGCAATTAATCACACTAAATATTGACACTTGGAAAGCAAATTCGGCTGGCCTAAGTAACTATCAAGATTGGCAAGAATGGGCAAGTACTCAAATATGGCCAGAAGATGCGACATTAAATGTTGCCAATATTCCTGCGATGATGCGTCGTCGTATGAGTACTTTAAGTAAGATCGCCGTTCAAACCGCACTGGAAATAATTCAAGATCAAAAAATTGACTACATGGTTTTTTCTTGCCGCCATGGCGAATTACACCGCAGCGTCGATATCGTCAAGGCTATATTGCAAGGTGAAGAAGCATCACCAATGGCATTTTCACAATCGGTTCATAATACATCTGCAGGGTTAGCGACCATAGCGACTAAACAACCAATACCATTAACCTCTATCGCCGCTTCACAAAATACCTTCCAAAGTGCTCTATTAGAAGCTTGGCTGTATCTCGCAGAACATCCAAACAACAAAGTACTGTTAGTTGATTTCGACGAACCTTTGACAGATGAATATCAACAATTTGAAACTCATCATTACCAGAGTTACGCCTTAGGTCTCGTTATTTCTCAAGGTTCAAATTTAACGATATCATCTTGCCCTTCAACTAACGAAAAACTCACAATGCCTCAAGCGTTAACTTTTCTTAAGCACTATTTATCCAATCAATCTAGCTGGATAATTGAAGGCTCAACGCATGCTTGGCAATGGCAACGTACATGTTAAAGATCAATCAATATTGGCGAGTTTTCGCCACTGGTTTTTGTTTCGCTATATTCGGCCTTGGTGGCCTGTTTCTCAGTTTTATTGCCATCCCGCTTATTTCATTGTTTTCTCGCCAAAGCATCAAGCGTGAATATCGAGTACAAAAAAACATCCAATTCACATTCAATTTATTTTGCAAATTAATGAAACTCACCGGAGCAATTGATTATAAAATTGATGGTGCAGATATTTTAAAACAAGATAAAAACTGTCTTATTGTCGCTAATCACCCAAGCTTAATTGACTATGTTTTAATTGCTTCGCAGTTAAAACAATGCGATTGCTTAGTCAAATCTGCAATTTGGGCGAACCCATTTATGAAACATATTGTTAAAGCGGCGGGCTACATACCTAATGAAACTCCAGATGATTTATTGAATTTGTGTGAAAAGCGCTTTGATCAAGGCAATGTACTGTTAATTTTCCCTGAAGGGACTCGCACCACCCCGGGGATTAAGTCAAAACTACAACGTGGCGCAGCACAAATTGCGATAAGAACCCAACGTGATTTGCGAGTCATCCATATTACTGTTTCTCCTCACTTTCTTACTAAAGAAAGCAAATGGTATCAGGTACCCAAAACTAAACCCTTTTTCCATGTGGAAATTAAAGGTAGAATCGAGACGCAGCCCTTTATCGATCAAGCTGTGAATGCAACCACTGCAGCTAGGCATTTAAACCGCCATCTTGCAGATAAGCTTTTCCCATCAAAACAACATCAGTATTCACTAAAAAACGATAATATTTTTAGCAACTATTTGCATACAAACAAGCAGGTTTACGTGGAAACACTACATAAAGAAATCAAACAACTGATCATTGAAGCTCTTAACCTCGAAGATATCACTGTTGAAGAGATTGACTCCGATGCACCATTATTTGGTGATGGCTTAGGCTTAGATTCTATTGACGCTTTAGAGCTCGGTTTGGCGATTAAAAAGAAGTACAATATCGTTATTGACGCTGATGATTCCCATACTCGCCAACACTTTGCATCAGTGGCAAATTTAGCACGTTATATTTCATCTCAAACTAACCACAAATAAACAGATAGCGTTATGACAGAAGTAAACCAACAAGTATTTGATCAAGTTAAAGAAGCTCTCGTTGAATTATTTGAAATTGATGAATCTGAAATTCAACCTGACGCACATCTGTATCAAGATTTAGATCTCGACAGTATCGATGCTGTCGATCTTGTCGTCCATCTACAAAAAGTAACAGGAAAGAAAATTAAACCTGAAGAGTTTAAAGCCGTTCGCACTGTTAATGACGTTGTAGAAGCGGTAATTGAACTCGTGAAGGAAAACTAATGCGCCAATTGCTGACAGTTTTGTCTGCAATTGTCCTGCTTGCCTATCCTTTCGCGGTCTATTTAGGGATCAATGAATTTGGTCTACAGACTGTTGGAATTCTACTAGCCTGTATTTTCGGCTTAAGAATAGTAGCAGGGCAGCAGGCCAAAATTCAGGAATTGAAGCAATTAGCGTGGATAAGTGGGCTGATTGGCCTGACTTTAGCCATTTTAGGCATAGTCTTTAAACAGCATGGTTGGTTACTATTTTATCCCGTTGTCGTCAATGTATGCATGCTGAGTGTTTTTGCGTTAAGCCTTAAACAAAAGCAGACCATCATTGAACGACTCGCTCGCTTACAAGAACCAGACCTCCCGCAAAGTGGCATTGCCTACACGCGCACAGTAACCAAAGTGTGGTGTGTTTATTTTATGTTCAACGGCGTTATTGCCCTATTTACTTGTTTTCAATCTATCGAAATCTGGACCTTATACAACGGCCTCATCAGCTACCTCCTTGCAGGTGCTATCTTTGCTGGGGAATGGCTTGTAAGACAAAAAATTCGTCAAAGCTAGGCAAATTATGAATATCGACAACAACGATTTTTATTCACTTTCCACTTTATTGTCATCGCCAAAAGACCGTGATCATGTCGTTGCTTTTGATCGGGGAAAGCACATCCGTTGGTCACAATTTCTGTTTGACATAGCTCAACTACGAGATCGACTGCGTCAGCATAACGCTCACCATATTGCATTATGCTCTAATAATAGTTATCTCTTTGCTGTTGGATTTTTTGCGGTGTGTCATGCCAATAAATATTTGGTTTTACCGGGAAACTATCAACCAGCGGCTTTAGCCGAACTCAGCCCTTATTTCGAACTTCTGCTGTGTGATGAAACTATTCATCACACCCATTTAACCGACAGTTTGCTTCTAGAACATTCACAACATCCCAGCTCATTGATTGAATTCCCAACACTCGATCTAACTCAACATAGCGTCACGCTGTTTACGTCTGGAAGCAGTGGCATACCGAAAGCTATCATTAAAACACTGCATCAACTTGACGTTGAAATTGCTATTTTAGAAAAGCTCTGGGGGGCTGTGCTGCAAGATTCAAAGATAGAAAGTACCGTTTCGCATCAACATATCTACGGCTTACTATTTCGCCTATTATGGCCCCTATGTTCTGGTCGAGCATTCGCAATTTACAACTTAGAATTCCCGGAGCAAGTGATCGCTCACGCGCAACCAAATACGACCTTGATTAGTAGTCCAGCATTATTGAAACGACTAACTCAAGAAGAACATGCCAAGCCAATGTGCGCTGTTTTTTCTTCTGGGGGGCCACTCAGCTATAGCGCATCCTGTCATGCGGACACCCTATTTCATCAACGCCCGATAGAAGTCTATGGCAGTACAGAAACTGGCGGGATAGCCTACAGACAGCAGCACAATGAAATGCAACCTTGGCAATTATTTCCGTCTATTGATGCACAGCTCAATCATGAAAACTGCTTAGCTTTGCGTTCAGCTCATATTGATCCTAACGGTTGGTACCAAACGGCTGATGAATGTGAATTCACGGACACACGACACTTTATTCTTAAGGGGCGTACCGATCGCATCATAAAAATCGAAGAAAAGCGGGTATCTCTTGTCGAAGTCGAAAAACGACTTGAGCAATTAGCTTGGATAGTTGAAAGCGCCGTTCTTCCACAACAAGATGGCGAGCGCTTAATCCTAGTCGCTGCACTTGTGTTATCGCCAGAGGGAGAGACCAAACTAGCTGAGCTCGGAAAAGGAAAACTCTGGTTATTATTACGTTCTGAATTACGTCAATGGCTTGAACCAATCGCTTTGCCTCGCCGCTTTAGAGTGGTAAAAGAGATCCCACTCAACAGTCAAGGCAAACGCCTAATGACAGAACTCGTCACACTATTTCAACCATCATGATGATTAAGCCCAACACTATGGTCAAACGAAAACCGACATTATTAGCTACAGAGACCCAATCCGATAGCGTGGTCTTAACATTCAAGGTTGACTCCGATATTTTGGATTTTACTGGGCATTTCCCTCATTTTCCTCTGCTACCAGGAGTGACTCAGATTGATTGGGCTTTACACTACGCACGAGAATATTTACTAGTACCATCCGCATTTAAAGGGATGGAAGTGGTTAAATTTCAAGAGCCAATTCTGCCCGATGCAACCATACAGCTGACCCTAGTATGGGATGCTGAGAAAAATAAACTCTCGTTCAGCTATAACTCTCAACGAGGTGACAACACAGTCACTCACTCTTCAGGCAAAATGAAACTTGGTGAACCTAGTGTCTGACTATCGAGCCTGCTTTTTGATCCCATGCTATAACCACGGCAGTACTGTCGCAAATGTCGTTTCATCACTCGAGTCTTTCACACTTCCTGTGTTATTGGTCGATGATGGTAGCAATCTAGAGACAAAACATGCATTAAATGCACTCACTTCACGCGACAACCTCCACCTGCTCACCCTGACGGAAAACCAAGGCAAAGGTGGAGCGGTAATGGCTGGTATTCGTTATGCCCATCAACTCGGTTTTAGCCATGTCATCCAAATTGATGCTGATGGCCAACATGATGTACAAGCACTCCCTAAACTGCTGGCCGCATCACAAGCACAGCCTACGCATTTGATTTCGGGTCAACCAATTTACGACGAAAGTGTTCCTAAGGCTCGCCTTTACGGCCGATACGCTACCCATATCTGGGTATGGATTGAAACACTATCACTATCGATTAAAGACAGTATGTGCGGCTTTCGTGCGTATCCAGTTGAAAAATCAATTGAAGTAATCGATAGCTATCGAATTGGCAAGCGGATGGATTTTGATATCGAGATTTTGGTGCGCATGTATTGGCAAGGTGTCGACATCGACTTTGTCGAAACTCGCGTGATCTATCCGGAAGGTGGTATTTCACACTTTGATGCCTTATGGGATAACGTTAACATCAGTTGGATGCACACCAAGTTGTTTTTTGGCATGCTTACGCGCATTCCTCGGTTAGTAAAACGCAATTTCAGCCGTACGCAAGCTAATGTCCACTGGTCGAAGCAGCAAGAACGCGGTACGGTACTGGGTATTAAAACTCTGTTGTTTATTTATAGCTTACTGGGGCGCTCTGTTTTTAACCTCATTTTGAGAGTAGTCATTGGTTACTACCACTTAACGGGTAAACAGGTAAAACAAGCTTCGGAGCATTATCTACAACAACTAAGAGAGCACGCCAGCCAACACTCGCTTGCGTTGCCAACGCATTTATCTAGCTACAATCATTTGCTCTCTTTTGGTCACACCATGCTTGATAAGCTTGCGGCTTGGAAAGGTGATTTTACGGTTGATAATTTAACCATTCACGGACAAGACCTTTTTCAACAACTCGTCGAGCGCAAACAAGGCGTGCTACTGTTGGGGTCTCATCTTGGCAATATTGAACTGTGCCGAGCCTTGGGACGTCGGCATACATCGATTAAAATCAATGCATTAGTCTTTACTGAACATGCAGAACGTTTTAACACCGTAATGAAAGCCATCAATCCAAATTCAGAGCTCAATCTCATTCAAGTAAGTAGCCTTGGGCCTAGCACTGCCATTTTATTACAACAGAAAATTGAACAAGGTGAATGGGTCGTTATCGTCGGAGATCGAACGTCAACCAGTAAAGAAACCCGAGCCGTTTGGGCAGATTTCTTAAGTAAACCAGCCCCATTTCCACAAGGGCCATTTATGCTAGCATCTATTTTAAAAGCCCCAGTATACCTTCTGTTTGGTTTAAGAGATGATACGGCACAAAAACCTCATTTTAACGTCTATTTCGAGCACTTTAGCGACAGCATAGATCTACCGAGGAAAGAACGACAAGCGGCGTTAGCGCAGGTAGTACAACGCTACGCTGATCGGCTGGAACATTACACACTGCAAGCTCCACTGCAGTGGTATAACTTTTTCAACTTTTGGACTCTAAGTAAACAACAGCATGACGATTCAGACAGATAACCGCATAACTTTTGGCGTCGATCACCTCACCATTGAAGATGTTGTCGCGATTTCGCAAGGCGCGCAGGCCAACCTCAATTCTTCAGCGGAATTCACCGCTAAAATTGATCGCGGCGTCGCTTTTTTAGAACGACTTTTAAAAGAAGAAGGCGTGATTTACGGCGTGACCACCGGCTATGGTGATTCATGCACCGTGGCCATTCCGCCGAATCTAGTGGATCAATTACCACTGCATTTGACTCGCTTTCACGGCTGTGGCTTAGGCGAGGTATTAAGCCACCAGCAATCACGCGCAGTATTAGCAACACGCTTATGTTCACTAGCGCAAGGTGTCTCTGGTGTGAGCCATGAACTGCTTAACCAAATCGTCACCTTGATCAACCACGATATTGCCCCTCGTATTCCACAAGAAGGTTCGGTCGGGGCAAGCGGCGATTTAACGCCACTCTCCTACCTCGCGGCCACACTGATTGGTGAGCGCGACGTGCTTTATAAAGATGAGATGCGCCCGACTCAAGATGTGTTTGACGAACTGGGTATTAGCCCGATTAAGCTAAAACCAAAAGAGGGATTGGCGCTGATGAACGGCACATCAGTCATGACCGCTTTAGCCTGCTTAGCCTATAAACGCGCCGAGTATTTAACTCAACTCTGCACCAAAATTACCGCTATGGTGTCTGTCGGCATTCAGGGTAACGACTTCCATTTTGATGCCGCGCTATTTGCCGTCAAGCCGCATCCTGGTCAGCAACAAATCGCAGCATGGCTACGTGATGACTTACAAGCAGAGCGCCCACCTCGCAACAGTGACCGCCTGCAAGATCGCTATTCATTGCGCTGCGCACCCCATGTGATTGGCACCGTGCAAGATGCACTGCCGTGGCTACGTCAACTGATTGAAAATGAGCTCAACAGTGCCAACGACAACCCCATCATCGATGGCGATAATGAACGCGTACTGCACGGCGGTCATTTTTACGGCGGCCACATTGCCATGGCAATGGATACCTTAAAAACGCAGGTTGCTAACCTAGCCGATTTGCTCGATCGCCAAATGGCGCAATTGATGGATTACAAATTCAACAACGGTTTGCCGTTTAACTTAACTGGTGCAGAAGGCGAAAGAAAACCGATCAACCACGGTTTTAAAGCCGTGCAGATTGGCATTTCAGCGTGGACGGCCGAAGCCTTGAAACATACCATGCCTGCTAGTGTTTTTTCACGTTCGACTGAGTGTCACAACCAAGATAAAGTTAGCATGGGAACCATTGCCGCACGTGATTGCCTACGTGTGCTTGAACTGACAGAACAAGTGGCGGCCGCCTCACTGTTAGCGGCTACCCAAGCAATAGAATTGCGCAAACGTCATAATGAGCTGGATGAGCAACACATGAGTCACAATATCAAGCAAATGCGTTCCGCTGTGTTGCAAGAGTTTGACTTTGTAGTGGAAGATCGTCCACTAGAACATGATTTGCGCCACTTTATTAACCGCATTCAACAACGCCACTGGGCACTTTACTAGGAAGCGCGATGAGCGATGTACTTCATCCATTGGAAAGTGAGGTGACCTTAGTCACCTCGTTTCAAGATGCCGACCCAATGGGCGTTATCTACCACGGCAATTATTTTCGTTTTTTTGAAGAAGCACGCCGCGTGCTGATGGAAAAAATTGATTACAGCTATCATGCGATGACTCAATCGGGCTACCTATGGCCAGTGATTGATACCCACGTGAAGTACGTGAAAGCGATCCCGTTCAACCATACGATTCGTGTCAAAGCGACCTTGACCGAATGGGAAAATCGCTTGCGTGTTAACTACATGATTTTTGATAGCCAGACCGGGCAACGAATGTGTAAAGCGCACACCACTCAAGTAGCGGTTCGCATCGACACGCAAGAGATGTGTTTCGCTTCCCCAACGCTATTTACCGACAAAGTGCAGCACTGGCATACCTACGGGAAATTATAATGCGCCGTTTTCTATGGCTAACTTTAGCTCTATTCTCGCCCCAACTCTGGGCACAGGTGACCGACCTTGCCTCACTGCAAGCGCAGTTGGCGAAACACCAGATCGTGCGCGGAGAGTTTACTCAACTCCGCCATATTGAGATGTTCGAACAACCACTATCGTCAGCTGGGAAATTCTTGCTTGATGAACAAAATGGCCTACTTTGGCAACAAAACTCACCATTTCCGGTTAATTTAGTGCTAACACAAGACAAGCTTCGCCAAACTTTTGCTAACCAACCACCACAGGTGATTACCGAAAAAGAGAACCCAATGGCGTTTTATTTCAGCCATCTCTTTTTGTCGGTATTTCATGGTGACACGCAGCAATTAAATAAACAATTTACGATGACGCTGCACACCGGAGATGGCCAGTGGCAGTTAAATTTAACGCCGAGAAATGAGCCACTGAACTCTGTGTTTACCTCGATAACGTTAACGGGACGAGATGACATTGATGGTTTAATCCTGCAAGAAGTGCGAGGCGACAAAACCGAGATTCAGTTTACTAACCAAAACCACCAGCCAGAGCGTTTAACCCATGCTGAGCAAACGCAGTTTAACTTCTAAATCGAATCGGCTGGCATTGTTCTGGCTGACTTTTGTGATCCTCTGTCTTGGCTTACTGCTCAAGCAGTGGGCCTTTTCGGCAGCCTCACCAATCGAAACGGATATCCTTAAGCTACTGCCAGCCAACCAGCAAAGTGTGCTCGCCGAGCAAGCGTTTGAAAAAGTCACCGCTAGTATGAGCGATAAGGTAGTATTTATTGTCACTGCACCCAATGAGGCTGACCGACTCAAATCCGTGACAACGCTAGAAAACCATCTCAAGCAGAGTGGCTATTTCAAGGATGTGGTTGGGAAAATCGATGCCACTCAACAGAGCGCTTGGGCTAGTTACTACTTTCAACATCGAGCACAGCTGCTCACCAGCGAGCAACGTAATCAGCTCAGTCAACATCCCGAACAACAAGTGCAAACAGTAGTGCAAGCCCTATATAACCCTTTTTCTGGGGTGACAGGGAAAGAGCTAAGTCACGACCCTTTTTTGCTATTTCGCGACTACTTAGCGCAAGTTAGCCAGCTATCGTCTCATTTTCGTTTGCAAGATGGATACTTAACCCGCGAGTATCAAGGCCAAAAATACGTGCTGATCACCGCTCAGCTCAACGATTCACCATACAGTTTCAAAGCGCAACAAGTGGTGCCCGATATTGCTCAATGGCAACAACGCATCAAGCAACAATTTGGGGCGGATATTTATCACACTGGTGTTTTATTTTACGCCGATTTTGGTACTCAAAGTGCCAAGTCAGAAATCAGCACCATCGGCCTTTTCTCATTACTCGGCATTGTGCTGTTGGTAATGCTGGTTTTTCGCAGTGCCATGCCTTTACTGTTGGCACTGCTCTCGGTATCCGTTGGGTTAGTGGTTGCCATGGTGATCACCACCGCGTTTTTTGGTCAGATCCATCTGTTTAGCTTAGTGTTCGGTGCCAGCTTGATTGGCGTTTCAATCGACTACGCCTTTCACTACCTGACCGATCGCCTTGCCGCGAATGAACAATGGGACAGCATGCAGGGGCTAAAACATATTCTGACCGCCATTACCTTAGGGTTAATCACCAGTTTAATTGGCTATCTCGGTCTACTGGTCGCCCCTTTCCCCGGCTTACAACAGTTAGCGCTATTTTCCGCCTTGGGGCTCGTTGCCGCTTACGCAACGGTCGTGGCTTGGTATCCGATTTTGGCTAAAAAGCCAAGTTTATCGAGAACTCTCCCCGGCCTCACTTATTGGTCTTTATGGTTTTCGCTTTGGCAAAAGCCATGGGTTAAATGGGGCCTACCCTCGGCGTTATTGATCACCAGCAGCCTTGCCCTGACACAAGTGCACTACAACGACGATATTCGACAATTACAAGCCATGCCGAGCGAATTAAAACAGCAAGAGCTGCAAATTAGCGCCTTGACTGGTATTCAATCATCACAGCAAATGTTGGTCGTCAGTGCCGACGATGATGAAACATTAATGCAGCAGTTAGAAAAATTAGATACGCAATTGTCACAATGGCAACAACAAGGCGTACTTTCTGGCTATCAAAGTTTAAGCCAAAACATCAGCTCGCTTAAGCATCAACAAGAAAACTACGCACTGGTTGAAGCACTGTACGCGAACCAAGGTGCAGCACTGGCTCACACGCTGAAACTATCTTCGATTCCTAAACTGGAAGCGTCATTTTTGCCCATTACACTGGCGCATTATTTAGCCCATGATGTTTCCCAACCGCTGCGCTTTCTTTATTTGGGTGAAGTTGAGCAAAAAGTGGCGGCGGTAGTGCTGCTGAAAGAGGTTCACCAAGCGGCGGTAATTAAGCAGTTTGCGGCGCAAAACAGCGACTACGCCTATTTGAATAAAACCGAAGAGATCTCAACCCTGTTTGGGCAGTATCGCCTTAAAGTGATGGAATTAATTGCGCTGGCACTGACCTTGATCAGCGCTCTCACTACTTGGCGCTACGGCGTGAAACACAGCATTCGCATTATGTTACCTTCGCTTATTGCTTGTATGGCTGGGTTAGCCGTCACCGTCGCGACAGGCTCTACGCTCAATTTATTCAATCTATTAGCGCTAGTATTAGTGATAGGTATCGGTATTGATTACACGCTCTTTTTTGCCGAACAAGCCCGCAGTCACAGTACCTTGCTTGCCATAACCCTTTCAGCACTGACTACTTTGCTCTCGTTTGGTCTGCTTGCTCTTAGCCAAACTCACGCCATTCACAGTTTTGGTTTGACGGTACTTAGCGGCATTTTCGTTGCTTGGTTGCTTTCACCAATGGCGATCAAATCACAACCTGCCGCCATGAAAGCGCATGAGGAAAAACCATGATGATGAGACAGATACGCCTTACACTGCCCATACTGTTACTGATGTTGTCTGGCTGCTCTTTAGTGCCAAACCAAGCTTCCACGCAAGTAGAAATTAGCCCCAACACATTCGTTACACTGCCCAAACCTGCGCAACTTGGGTACCAAGTCACAGCAAGCCAGTTGATCAGCGCCCGTTGGCAAGATGACAGTGGCCAACATAACCAACAGCTTCCGGTCCAGTTGCAGGTGACCGATGACAAGATTGTGCTGGCAGGGTTTTCATCTTGGGGAACGAGGATTTTATCGCTCAATTATCAGCAAGATACTATTGAGACCAGCGTGCTCAATGGCTTGGAAAACACCTTGCCGAAGCCCGAACAGATACTCTTTAACCTGATGATCACGCTCTGGCCGCGAAATGCTTGGGAAGCCTCGTTAAATAAGGTAAAGTGGCAAATCATTGATGATGAGAATAGACGAACACTCATCAATGAACTGGGTGAAACAGTGATTGTTATTGATTATCAACATCCCTTCTCGATGAAGGGCGATATTCGCTTCCACAATCAATTATTGAATTACACCATTACGATTACAACGCTCAGTGCCCAGCACCCTTTGCCGCCCACACAACCGTAGATAGCTATCATGAACTCATCCACGACTTCTCCTATTGATTCTCGCTCACCTATTTATGTCCAAGACTGCGGTTTTCACTGCGCGATGGGGAGTGACTCGTCGCACATTCACCAAAGTTTAGCGCAGGGCTATTGTGACAACATTGTGGCTGACGACACGTCGCTCAATACTGGCACCGCAACCATCGTAGGCCGAGTGAGTGAACCGCTACCAGAAATCCCAGCGCATTTAAGTGCGTTCAATACGCGCAACAACCAACTGGCTTTATCGGCACTGCAACAAATCGAACCAAGCGTCCGCCACGCGATTGCCACTTATGGTGCAGATCGCATTGCAGTGGTGGTTGGCACGAGCACGTCCGGCATTGCTGATGGCGAAATCGCACTCGCCCACAAGTTAGAGCAGGGCGAATTCCCAAGCGACTACCACTACTACAAACAGGAATTAGGCAATTGCAGTGATTTTATCGCTCGCTATTTTGCAATAAGCGGCCCCTGCTACGCCATTTCGACCGCCTGTTCATCCAGTGGCCGCGTCTTTATCACCGCCAAAAGAATGCTTAATGCTGGGTTGGTTGATGCGGTGATTGTCGGTGGTGCTGACACTTTGTGCCGCTTAACTCTCAATGGTTTTAACGGTTTAGAAGCGCTGTCTCAACGTTTGTGTAAACCGTTTGATGCACAGCGAGATGGCATCAACATTGGTGAATCTGCCGCTTTTATGCTGCTGGGTAAAACGCCGTCTCAGCAACACACTCACGCCATTGCGCTATTGGGTGCAGGCGACAGCTCCGATGCACACCATATTTCTGCACCCCACCCAGATGGAAACGGTGCAGAACAGGCAATGCGTAACGCGCTGCAAGATGCCAAATTAACCGCCAGTGATATCGGCTATATCAACGCTCACGGCACCGCAACACAGCTCAATGACAGCATGGAAAGTAAAGCGATTTTTCGCGTTTTTGGCCAGCACGTTGCGGTGAGTTCAACCAAACCACTCACTGGACATACGCTCGGCGCGGCCAGTGCAACCGAAGCCGCCATTGCTTGGCACATACTGCAATACCAATTGCCTTTGCCCATTCAGCGCTGTGCTAACAAAGCGCCAGACATCGATATTACGCTAGTGGAAACCACTCAATATTTAGAAAACAAGGCCATTTTAAGCAACTCCTTTGCTTTTGGTGGCAACAATATTAGCCTCATTTTTGGTTACGTTAATGACAAAGCTTCCTGCAATTGATCAACTGCTGCCTCATCAAGCGCCGATGATTTTGATTGACCGCGCGCTTGAGGTACAGAGCGAATCTATCCACTGCCAAGTGGATATTGAATCGCACCACCTGTTTTTTGACCCAGTGACACAAAGCATACCGGCCTATGTCGGTATCGAGTTTATGGCACAAGCTATTGCCGCGTGGTCTGGGTATCATTCACTTATCCAAAGCATTCAACCACCGATTGGCTTTCTGCTCGGCAGTCGCCGTTATCGCGCGCTGTGCGATGCATTCTTGAAAGGGCAAACGCTCGATATCTATGCTGAACAACTAATGCAAGACAATGGTATGGCTGTGTTTAGCGCAAGAATAGAGCACCAGCACCAGCTTTTGGCCGAATGCCAATTAAATGTGTATGTGCCATCAGAACAAAAATTAGAAGAAATGAAAATGAGGAGTCAAGCATGACCCGACACGTATTAGTGACTGGTGCGAGTAAAGGCATAGGCAAAGCGATTGCGATTGCGCTCGCCAAAGATGGTTTTGCCATTGCCGTCCATTACATGGGCGACCAGCAAGGTGCCCTGCAAACACTAGCGACCATCGAGCAAAACGGTGGTTCAGGCCGATTGATTCAATTTGACATCAGCAACCGAGCTCAGTGTCGCGAAGTATTGGAAGCCGATATTGCTCTACATGGCGCTTATTACGGCGTGGTCAATAACGCGGGCATTACTCGTGACACGGCGTTTCCCGCCATGACAGAACAAGAATGGGATGGTGTAATTCACACCAATTTAGACAGCTTTTATAACGTCCTCCACCCTTGTGTGATGCCAATGGTGCAAAAACGCCAAGGTGGGCGCATTGTGACTTTAGCATCGGTGTCGGGCATCACGGGCAACCGAGGTCAAACCAATTACAGCGCCGCTAAAGCTGGCGTGATTGGCGCGACCAAATCGCTCGCGCTTGAACTGGCTAAGCGCAAAATCACCGTCAACTGTGTTGCTCCGGGTTTAATCGATACCGGCATGGTAGATGAGCACGTCAAAGAGCACGCACTGCCACAAGTTCCTTTACGCCGCATGGGTGAACCCGAAGAAGTCGCAGGCCTTGTGAGCTATTTAATGTCTGATATTGCCGCTTATGTTACTCGCCAAGTTATCTCGGTTAATGGAGGCTTAGTATGACCCGTCGCGTTGTCGTTACAGGCATGTCCGGCGTGACTGCTTTTGGTAATGACTGGGCCAGTATTGAGCCAAAACTCAGAGCTTGTGAAAATGCCACTCAATATATGCCTTCCTATGAGCAGTATGAGGGTTTAAACACTAAACTCGCCGCGCCAATAATGGGCTTTACACTGCCTAGCCACTACAAACGTAAACAAGTCCGAGGTATGGGCCGCGTGTCACAACTGGCGACCGTTGCCACCGAAAATGCGCTGCTGCAAGCAGGCTTAATTGGTCATGAAGTGCTGACGAATGGCCAAACCGGTATCGCTTATGGTTCATCAACAGGCAGTACCGATGCCATCGGTGCGTTTGGTGTCATGCTCAACGAAAAAACCACTCGAGCCATTACCGCCACCACTTATGTGCAGATGATGCCTCACACTGCCGCGGTGAACGTAGGCCTATTTTTCGGGCTCAAAGGCCGCGTCATTCCAACCAGTAGCGCCTGCACGTCTGGTAGCCAAGCCATCGGTTACGCGTATGAAGCGATCAAACACGGCTACCAAACCGTAATGGTGGCGGGCGGTGGTGAAGAGCTCTGCCCTACCGAATCGGCCGTATTTGATACCTTATTTGCCACTAGCCTCAAAAACGACCAGCCAAAAACCACCCCACGCCCGTATGATACTCAGCGTGATGGTTTAGTAATTGGTGAAGGCGCAGGAACTTTAGTGCTTGAAGAGTATGAACACGCCATCGCACGCGGTGCCGCCATTCACGCAGAAATCATCGGTTTTGCCAGCAACTGCGATGCCGCCCATGTCACTCAACCACAAATGGACACCATGCAAATCTGTATGGAGATGGCGCTGCGTGATGCCAATTTAAGTGCAGATAAAATTGACTATGTTTCTGCCCACGGTACGGCGACCGACCGGGGAGACATAGCAGAAAGTCACGCCACCGCAAACGCGTTGGGTAAAGTGCCGATCAGCTCGTTGAAAAGTTATTTTGGTCACACATTGGGCGCATGTGGCGCGGTTGAAGCTTGGTTGGGTTTAGAAATGATGCGCAGCGGTTGGTTTAATCCAACCCTTAACCTAGATAACATCGACCCGCAATGTGGCGATCTTGATTACATTACAGGCACCGGGCGTGAGCTGGATGTGCAATACCTAATGAGCAATAACTTTGCTTTTGGTGGCATCAACACTTCGATTATTTTTAAAAAATTCAGCGAATAATCCCATAAAAAGCCGTTGCCCACACAACGGCTTTTTTTACTACGTTGAGTTACAGGCAGTTGGTAAGTAATTTCATCTCTATGAGCATAGACAGGCTATGTGATTCGGATAAACGAACGTAGCCAACCACTGCAACGAGTAGGGCAAGAATAAGCCGATTTGACAAAAGTCAGACATAACCATACAAGCTATTGATATTATCCTCTCTATCGATTTTGTACAGTGTTCACATCCAAACATAAGCCCTTAAATGGAAGAACATAATGAAAAAGATCGCACTATTTATTACAGCATCGCTTATCGCGGGCAACACTTTAGCTGCCCAAACGTACATTCGTAACGGCAATATCTATACCCACGAAGGTCAATGGGTTGCGGAAGTGGGTGCTTTTGGCAGCACTGACCTACTCAAGGATCAAGACAAGTCTTACGGTGCTTTGCTGAACTTTGGCTACCACGGTGAAGATTTGAATGCAGACCTCACCAGTATTAACTACCGCTTCTTTGGTAACACAGGGGATGTCGTTAATCTAGGTACTTACCTGACGGGCAGCGGCGTTACTTATGACCAAGATTCGGCAAACAGCGTTAAAGGAATGGATAAGCGTAAAGCCACGATTGATCTAGGTTTAAATGCTGATATCGCGCTGGGTAACGGTACCGTATCGACCTACTTCCAACATGATATTCTCAAAGAAAACAAAGGCTACAAAACTGGCGTTAACTACTTCCATGTCATCGATTTAGGTGCTGTTGATTTGGTACCTTTTGCGGGCATTAGTTACCAGAGTTCGGATTACAACAACTACTATTTCGGTGTGAAAGACAAAGAAGCGACCGCACAGCGTAAAGCTTACCATGCAGGTGGCGACTTCTCTTACAACCTAGGTTACAAACTGGCTTACCCAATTAATGACCGTTGGGAAATCACCCAAACCAGTTCTTACACCCGTTTAGGCTCTGATGTCGCCAATTCGCCAATCGTAGAAAGCGCAAACCAATGGCTCGTTGGCGCAACCGTCGCTTACCACTTTTAAGCTGTACCGCCCTCAGGCAGGAGCCGTATCCCCTGCCTGATTTTTCTACTTGAACTGCCCATCTCGATCAAAATAGCGTTGATATGAACCCACGCATTGATTCTCTATGAATCTTGCCTTTTGCATGTCTGAGTTTTCCATGCCTGAGGTAATTCATGGAGTACAAACCTACGACCCCATGAAACTCAATTTTGCCCCATTTCGCGTTAGATCTTTTACTCATCCACATTCGGTTCATATACTTTTGCACTACTAAAAATTATCCATTCTTATAGTACTGTTAGCTGAGCATCCCCGCGATGAATCACGGGGCGTAATTTCACCGTAATTATGAACATTTGGTCAACCTATTTTTACAAACTCCAACACCCCACCCACTATTAGATGCTTATAAAGCAGTAGGTTATCTCTCACATTCATTTCTTTATGCTATTAATTGGGAAGTAATGTGTGTACGCTCGGTCTCTATTGATATTTTGGGCAACCATGTGCATTTCACCAAGTTTAATACGGTAGCGACTATATGGATTTTGAAATACTAATTGATAGTTCTTTTTCTGAACATTGCAGTAGCAAAAGCATTTCTCCTATACACAACAAACATGTTCTTAGCCTCGTCAATGACTTCGAAGATGGTAAATGGAGGTTCAAACATTTCCAAAATTTCATTTGGGACAACATTGCTGAAACATCTCTTTCAATTACCGAACGGCAAGCACTAGTTGACCAATCTCATTCTCTTTTAACAGCTGCCGCTGAAAATTTACGATTGGTAGACAAAGATAAGAGTAAAGACATTAGCAAGGGAAGCGAGTTAGCAGAAATACTTCTATACGGTATTATGAAGCACCATTACGGCGCTTTACCCGTAGTACCAAAGATATTTTATAAGCAAAACGCGCAAGATAATGCGAAAGGTGCAGATAGTGTGCATTTAGTCATCAAAGACAATGACTTTACTGTCTGGTTTGGTGAAGCTAAATTCTACAATAAAATCGAAGATGCTAGGTTGGCTTCCATCGTCAGCTCTGTGGCTAATTCTCTAGACACTAAAAAACTAAAAAAAGAAAACAGCATTATCACCAATGTTAGTGATATAGATTGTCTGATTGAAGACGAAACACTTCGAAAGTCCATTAGAGATGCGCTTTCTAGCCGCATCTCTATAGATTCTTTGAAACCCAAAATTCATGTACCTATTTTTATTCTACACGAATGCGAAATAACCAGTTCGTGTACCAGCATGGATAGCGATTATGTAAAGAAAATCAAGGATTATCATATAGACAGAGCTAACGCCTTTTTCAAAAAACAAATAGAGGGCTTAAAAGGTGTTCACTTATATGATCAAGTGACATTCCATATAATTCTATTTCCAGTCCCAGATAAGCAAAGAATCGTGGACAGATTTGTAAAAAAGGTAGAGCAGTACAAGGAAGATGATTGATGGATGTTTTTAATAAATGTATTGAAATAAACGACTTTATAAATATTTATGATGAATTTTCTGCTAGAAATGAATTGATTAAGTTACTGGCATTTTTAGAGGAAAATGAAGAGCCTTATAACCCACTAATTAATAACTTGATTAGACAAGTTGGACTCTACCCATATTTAGATTTAGATACATCGTCGTGGCAAGACCGTTTCGCTCATGAGTCATTTAAGGTTGATGTTGGTGAAAAAAAGCCGTTAACACTTCATCGTGAGCAATCATCTATATTAAAAAAGCTGATCAACGGTAAGCACCTTGCGGTAAGTGCCCCTACTAGTTTCGGCAAAAGCTTCATTATCGATTCATTTATTGCAATCAAAAAACCGACTAATGTTGTCATAATCGTACCCACAATTGCCTTAACCGATGAAACACGCCGTCGCTTGCACAAAAAATTTAGCTGTGAATATAAGGTGATTACGACTTCAGAAGTCTCATTGGCAGACAAGAACATCTTTATTTTCCCTCAGGAACGAGCAATCCATTATGTTAACAAACTGGATTCAATAGATATGCTTGTTATAGATGAGTTTTATAAAGCCAGTGCCGATTTCGATAAGGAGCGTTCTCCTGCACTAATAAATGCGATTTTGAAACTTGGTACTAAAGCTAAACAACGTTATTTCTTAGCACCTAACATTACGTCGGTTAACGAAAGTATATTCACTAAGGGTATGGAGTTTGTGCCTGTAGACTTTAATACGGTGTTTTTAGAGAAGCATGAGTTATATAAAGATATTGGTAAAGACGACAATCTAAAAAGTGACGTTTTACTTGAAATCCTTTCTAAAACTAAAGGAAAGTCTCTGATTTATGCAGGCACATACTCCAACATTACCAATATTTCTAATTTGTTGATAGACAAGCATAAACCCACTGAACGTCGATTGTTGAGAGACTTTGAGTCATGGTTAACTGAAAATTACGACAGAAATTGGAAGTTGACGAACTTAATTAAAAGAGGGTCCGGTATTCATAACGGGCAGTTGCATCGCTCATTAACTCAGATTCAAGTTAGGTTATTTGAAGAACCCGAAGGATTGACCAATCTAGTTTCAACTTCTTCCATCATTGAAGGTGTAAACACATCAGCGGAAAACGTTATTATTTGGAAGAATAAAAATGGCAAGTCTAAATTAAATGATTTCACTTATAAGAACATAATCGGCCGTGGTGGTAGAATGTTTAAGCATTTTATTGGTCAAATCTATATATTAGACAAACCACCACAAGCAGGTGATACACAGTTAACTCTAGATTTACCAGAAGAGCTAGCTGGCGATGTTGATCTCGATGAACTTAAGAACGAACTTACTCCTGAGCAGATTGCCCATATTATCGCTTACAAGCAGGAAATGGACGAGATACTTGGGTACGGCAAGTTCAACGAATTACAAGAATCCGGTCAGTTTGAATCCAGCAATTCAATGGTGCTTCGTGATATAGCTAAGGAGCTTGTCGCTAACAAGCAGACTTGGTCAGGGTTAAATTACCTTAACTCAACAAATGTTAATGAGTGGGATCGTTTACTTTATTTGGTGCTAAAAATGGCGCCAGGACAATGGGGAATCCAATACGGAAGTTTTGTAGGCTTTATAAAAGTGCTATCAAACAACTGGAAGTTAACAATACCTGAATTATTAGACGAGTTAGACCACTACGATATTGACGTTGACAAGTTTTTTGAACTAGAAAGACACGTTACCTTTAAATTAACTTCACTTTTAAATGACATAAATGTAATTCAAAAAAATATCATTGACAAATCAGTTGACATATCACCGTTCATAGCTAAGGCATCAAACGCTTTTTTACCTCCTCTTGTTTATCAATTAGAAGAGTATGGCTTACCACGAATGTTGTCGAAAAAAATACATGAGTACGGTGTTATTGACTTAGAAAGAACTGAAATTGAGCTGCACGACGTATTCAAAGAGTTCATAGACATGACTATAGAGAACAAAAGTATGTTACTACGTATCTTTAGTTCTTTTGATAGATACATTTATGATTACTTCTTAGAAGGCATAACCACAGATTAAAACTGTTTCGGCTCCTAGATGATAGGAGCCCACACTTAACCCCTTATCGTATAAGTGATGGAACGAGAATTTTTTAGTACTTTTGTTGTCGTTGTTAATCCTGGCTTGGATTGAATGTCCAGTAACGCCATGCCTAAAACAACTTCATTTCTGTACAGACCGTTACAACCTGAATTTTAATGTAAGCGCGTCATAAACGTGCGTAATGTCTGTTTTCTTCCTTAAAAGGTAAAGGAACTCAATGCGTCTTAGAGCTCTCTAGCAACTTAATTTCGCTTCACGCTTTGGCTCTTTTAACGATGACGAAAATGGCCCATTCGATAGAAAAGAAGCGAACAGAGCAGCAAGCCGCAGCCGAAAATCTTATTCGCTGGCATCGATTCATCATAAATCAGCACGCTCAGAACCAGTGTCCAGATTGGCTCAAGCAGCATTAATATGGCTGCATTGGTGGGGTTGGCGTGCTTTTGACCTACGGTTTGCATCAAATACCGCAAACTGGTGGCCAGTAATACGCTCAAAGCAAGCCACTGCCATGTCATCACACTCACTTGAACCGGCCATGACTCAAAGAGTAAAGAGAGTAAAACCCCAAGGCAGCCTCCGACAAACAGTTGTAATGTGGTGAGCAACATTGGCGGCAGATTAGCCGAAAAACGACTGTTAAAGTTAAAATGCAATGCCAAGCTAAAGGCAGCAGCCATAAACCACAACTGGCTGGTCGCAACAACCCACTCCCCGTTCCACGACAGTAAAAAAAGCCCAATCAGTGCAATGGGTAGTGACAACCAAAATGCGCGCGCCGGTTTAGCGCCAAACAGCGGCCATGCTAATAACGGAACAAACAGCATAGAGAGGCTCATGATGAATGCGCCCTCGCCTAACGTGTCGCTAATGGAAATCGCGTGGATCCAGCAAAAAATCGAGCCACCTAATAACACACCCACACTCATCGATTTTAAACAATCGTGCAGTGAGGCTTGGCGCAGCGCTTTAAGACAAAATGGCAGTAGGCACAGCGACGCTAAAAGAAAGCGCACCCCAATAAAGCCAAAAGGTGGCAACCCCTGGATTGCTTGTTTGGAAAAGACCCATCCAGCGGCGGCCAGCAATGTGGTCACAACTAGAATAAGTTCAGCTCGCCGATTGGAATACATAATTAAGCTTATTGAATGATGAAGAAGGCGATTGTAACGGCAATTTTTATCGCACGTTAGGTCAGTTAAATTTTTATTATATCCAAACAACTTAAAGTTGCAGGTAGGCGGCCAGTGAGTTCATCCCGATGAGCCTAGATAAACTATGTGCTTAGGGTGAGAGAACGTAACCAACACAGCTGTAACTTCAAGTTGTTCGGTATATCAAATTTAGGCAAAAGAACGGCTTACCAAAGCAAGCCGTTTCGTTTTTGTTCTGTATTACAGTGCTTTTACCAGTTCAGCAATGCCCTGCCAATCACCTTGATCCATTAGATCGGTTGGAACCATCCACGTACCGCCACAAGCCACAACCGATTTAATCGACAAATAGTCTTGAACGTTACTTGGGCTAACGCCACCTGTGGGCATAAAGTTCACTGGATAAACGGCTGTCAACGCTTTGAGCATTGCCACGCCACCCGAAGGCTCTGCTGGGAAAAATTTTAATGTGCACAAACCCATTTCCATCGCTTGTTCAACCAAACTCGGGTTGTTCACTCCTGGAACGATCGCTATGTTGCGCTGTTGACAATATTTCACAGTGGTTGGGTTAAAACCGGGACTCACCACAAAATCAACACCCGCTTCAATCGCTTGGTCAACCTGCGCCGTAGTCAGCACTGTACCTGCGCCAATCAGCATTTCCGGGTAGGCTTCACGCATCAAACGAATCGATTCTACAGCCGCTTCTGTTCTAAAGGTGACTTCCGCGCATGGCAACCCATTTTCAACCAACACCTTTGCTAAAGGTATCGCTTGGCTGGCATCATTAATCGCAATCACAGGGACGATTTTGATTTCTTTCAATCGTTGTTCAAGAGTTTTCATTTCATAACCTTATATTGAGAAGCTCTTTATAATAAGAAGCTTAGGACAGCGACAATCACAAACGCAATACTACCAAGCAGTGTTTCCATCACCGTCCAAGTTTTAAGTGTGGTTTTCTCATCCATTTCCATCAAGCGAGAAACAAGCCAGAAACCCGAATCATTGAAGTGTGATAGGACCGTTGCCCCACCAGCAATCGCAATCACGATAAAACAAAGGTCAAGCTCACTCAAACCAGTTGTTTGTGCCACTATCGGCGCAATCAAGGCAGCGGTAGTTGTCAATGCAACGGTTGCTGAACCTTGTGCTACGCGTAAACAAGTTGAAATAACAAAAGCCGCAACAATGATTGGCATACCAGTATCGGATAACACGTCAGCCAATGCTTGACCAATCCCACTAGCACGCAATACCCCACCAAACATACCGCCCGCACCGGTCACTAAAATAACTGCACAAATAGGCGCTAACGAATCACTGCACAGCTTCTCAAGCTTACTCATTCCAAAATCTTTAGCAAACACAAACAAGCACGTTAATAATGTAATCAGCAGGGCTACTGGTGTTTTACCATCAATAACACCTGCAACAGACAACGTACTTAAACCAGTATCCATAAATATGAGCAGTACAGGCATAACCAAGATAGCTAATACTGTGGTGAATTTTGGCAGTTTGTTTTCATCTATAATTTGGTCAGTATTGAAAAAGGCTTTGGATAGGGGGATATCAAATTTCTTACCCGCATACAAACCAAATAAATATGCGCCAAAATACCAAGTAGGAATGGCAATTCTTATATCTAGGAACTTGAGAATGACTCCAGCCTCGTAACGGATTGAAGTGACATACCTAGCCACTTCAATTTTTATAGTTGAATTAGCAAAAATATGATCAAGCAGATATGAAGGAGGACATATGTCCTCCCTACATTACCAATGCCTACCTTATTATGAGCTCTTCGAAAACAATTACTCTTACAACTATAATAGAGGACATCAGCATGGAACTCTTTGCCCTACTGGATATCAATAACACGCTAGTTAACATTCCGATTGGTGGCGGTTATGCCATGAGCTGGATTGAAGCTTTCGGCACGGTATTTGGTCTGTTATGTATTTGGTTTGCCAGCCAAGAAAAAACCATTAATTACCTTTTCGGTTTGTTGAACGTTACACTGTTTGCGGTAATTTTCTTCCAGATCCAACTTTATGGTTTACTTTTATTACAACTTTTTTTCTTCTGTGCGAACGTATACGGTTGGTACGCTTGGACAAGACCAAATGCAGATGGTGATACCTTGCAAGTTCGCTGGCTAAACAAGCAAAAGTTAATCACCACCACCGTATTCAGCGTTGCAGCTATCGCTTTACTCACTCTATATATAGACCCATTCTTTTTCACATTAGCTAACATTACGGTTGATAGCCTAAATCTATTTGGTGCAAATTTGGCACAACCGACATTAGAACCCGATGCGTTCCCATTTTGGGATTCTGCCATGACCATTTTGTCGATTGTTGCGCAGATTTTGATGACACGTAAATACGTCGAAAACTGGATGCTGTGGGTTGTCATCAATATTATTAGTGTGGGTGTGTATGCCACGCAAGGTGTCTATGCTATGTCAGTACAATACGCAATTTTGATGTTCATTGCGGCCAACGGTACTCGAGAATGGGCACGTACAGCTAAAATTAACAGTCAAAAGAAACAGGGGACTAGTGACAACAAAGAGGCGCTAGCATGAACAAACAACCCCACATTTGTGTAGATGAGAGCCAAGTATCACCACATGTGATTGTATGTGGAGAGCCCGACCGAGCCAATCGAATCGCCGATTTAATCGATAATGCTAAATTATTGGCTGAAAATCGCGAATACCGTTTATTTAACGGGCAATATAAAGGTAAACCAGTCACCATTTGCAGTACTGGAATTGGCGCTCCATCCATGATCATCGCAATTGAAGAGCTTAAACAGTGCGGCGCTACACACGTTGTTCGTGTCGGCTCGGCAGGTGCAATGCAAACTCAGATTCAATTAGGTGATTTAATTGTCGCAGAGGGTGCTGTGCGCGATGAAGGGGGTTCTAAAGCATACATAAAAGCGGCCTATCCTGCCTACGCGAGCTTTTGTTTGCTCAAAGAATTGGAGTGTTTTTTAGCTAACCAATCAGCACCTTACCACTTAGGTGTGGTGCGCTCCCATGACAGCTTCTACACCGATGAAGAACAAAAAATCTCTCATTACTGGAATAAAAAAGGCGTGTTAGGTGCGGATATGGAAACCTCAGCATTGCTGACTGTGGGGCGTCTGCGTGGGCTTGAGGTCGCTTCAATTCTAAACAATGTAGTTCTGTATCAGCAAGATGTGAAAGAAGGCGTTGAACAATATGTTCATGCCAACCACGCAATGATGGCTGGTGAAAAATTAGCGGCAACAGCGGCTTTAGAAGCACTGTATAAACAAAGCTAACTCTTCATATTTCATTCAGGTAAATAATCTTAAGCGGTAGCGTATGCGCCGCTTGTATTAAACGAGATCTAAAGCACAGCCCATGGTCAAAAGAATAGAATGTATTGTAATTAGGGTAAAGTCTGATTAGCTTTAACACACCTATCCGTTGATGAGTTCACTATGAAGATTAGCCCCTATGCTTCAGGCCGTTTCCAATCATTCTTATCTGATAAAAGTCGAGCATTTAACGAGCTAATTTATCAGTGTCAAGTTGCCAGCAGTTACCTTGATTCAGGAAGCGAAATTCTTCGTCAAGGCGAGAAACTGGATTATTTATATATCGTTCCAATTGGTCGTGTATCGATGAGTATCATTGCCGCTAATGGCCGACGTTTTCAACTTGGTGAAGCCAATTGTGAGTATCACATTTTCGGTGAGATGGAGTATTTCACTCAAACGCCTTGCCAATGGACTGTGGTTGCTGATGAGCATTTACAAGTTGATACTATTTGCTTGACCTCACTGACTCAAGCGCTGCATGCTCACCCTGAAATGATGTTTTTCTTTGCCGCTGCTCTAGCGGAAGATTACCAAGACTCAATGGATATTTATACCAACCGGCTGCTTCATCCTATTACTTACAATATTGCTTACGACTTATTGATGCAAAAAGAAACCAGCGCCGCACTCGGAGGTTTTGAAAAAGTAAACCAAGAAGCGGAACGTTTTGGTACTTCTGGTCGAGTTTATCGACGCGCCGTGAAAGATCTCATGGATAAAGGGTTCATTACTAAGACAGAACAAGGCTTAACCATTATCAATGAACGCGAGTTAAGAGCATTCTTAAATAGCCATGAATAAACCCGGATGCAATTGCTCAAGTGTGACTGGCTCAGACAACTTATCAACAAAGTCATCACTTATTGCTCGATACACCTTGCTTTATTGACCCTACGCCCCAAGAAAGAAAAAGTAAGGCAGAACTCCACTTTTAACGGTTCTTTGATTCACCGCAATGCGGGTTTTCTTCTGCCAGATTAAATATACGCTTTCACTTTGAAGCTGCATTCTAAGGATAAAAAAGATGTCTGATGTACCAACCACCGTTGAATATACGGTTGAAACCCTGCAACCTGTCGTTGAATCTTCTGGCTCTATTTGGGGTTACGTCGCTGGCGGTGTCGTATTAGCGATTCTACTTGGCTATTTCGGTTTCAAAAGACTGAATAAACCGGCTTTTGTCATCAAGCAGATGCGTAAACGCAACCGCAAAGAGATGAAAAAACAAGGTGTTGAAAGTGCTGAATCGATGGCCGATCTAGACCTTCTGTTAGATGCAGTACAAGAATATGCAACGCAGCAGTCAATGAGCGGAACTGCAATGGTTCAGTTACTTGCTCCACTTAATGATGCAAGCAAAATGAAATCTGCGGGGGATTTCTACCATTCAATGGCCTACATTGCCAAAAGCATTAATAACCTGACACTGGCCAAAACGTTACAGAATAAATCAAAGCAAGTTCGTTCAAGCTCGCCCCTGATGGCTGGTTTGTTAAAACGTGCTGGTGTTTAGTACGACTTAGCTTCCATCTCCAAAACTCGCCATAGCGCCAATAGCGTTATGGCCCATTGCTTTAATTGGCCATTTCCGCATTACTATACCCCTTATCAAACATCCACAGTACATTGACTGATGAATGCCACATATCGATACTCCATCAAAATGAAATATCTATCCAATTGAAAATATTCAGCTAAAGTTGTTATAGATATTTTTAAAAATATCACGACAAGCTGTCATGTGATAAAAGCTGTGTGTACCTAGCAGGAAAAAGATAATGGATCTATCGCAAGAAGCACGCCCGAAAGCTGCTTTAAAGTTAAATAAGACAATCTTAAATGCACTTTGGCTGCCTTTGATTATTCTTATCTTTGGTTTATTTACCGCAAGTCATTTTAATCAACTGCATCAGACAGAGCGAATTGAGCATATACAACATGATTTATCTGCTCGATTGCAGCAGATTAGCGATGGGGTAGCGGAAAAAGTTACTCTATATCAATATGGAATACGTGGCTTTAGAGGTGCGGTAATGACTGCCGGTGTCGATGCATTTGATTATGAGCAAATGTTTCGCTATACCCAGACTCGTGACTATCCCAAAGAATTTCCAGGTGCTCGTGGCTTTGGATTTATCCGCTTTGTTGAACCACAGCAAAAAGAAATGTTCCTTGAGCAAGCTCGCCTAGACAGGCCGGACAAAACCTTCAATATTCGCTCACTTTCAGAGCATAATAGCAGCTTGTTTGTCATCCAATACATTGAACCCGAAGAGCGTAATAAACAAGCGGTCGGCTTAGACATTGGTTCAGAGGCTATGCGTCGTGCCGCAGCTTTAGATGCAGCCAAAAATAACTCGGTACGTCTCACTGCTCCTATAACTCTTGTGCAAGCCAACAAAAAGGCACTGCAAGGGTTTCTAATACTCATGCCTGTGTACAACACCAATAAAATAGCGGATTCCTCTTCTGTGGAAGAACGATTAAGCAAGCTGGTAGGCTGGAGTTATGCACCTATTTTGATAGATGAAGTGTTAAGTGCAGTGGTCGGCCTCAATGACGATGTTATTCTAACCATAGGTGATATCAATGACGGTACTTCAAATCATTTTTTCACTCGCGGCTCAATTCAAAATAGGACCCCTTATCAAGTAACTCAAACCATTGATTTGTTTGGACGTCAATGGGAGCTCAATCTTATCGCTACCAACAAGTTTATCGAATCCCTGCCATTAAATGCTTACAACCAGACTTATCAAGAAATCTTAACAGCCACATTACTGCTCATGTTGACTGTCTTTATTATTCAAATGATACGTTCACGTCGCGCTCAGTTAGCCAACCACAAAATTGAACTCGCTCAAGCAAGGGAAGCCACACTGACGGAAACCAATCTGCAATTGGAAAAGTTAGTAAACCAAAGAACAGAAGAAATTTCACAGGTCAATGCCCTGCAACGCAGTATTTTAAGCAGTGCGGGTTACGCTATTATCGCGACTGATTTCGATGGGGTAATCACTGTATTTAACCCTTCAGCAGAAAAACTAGTCGGCTACAGCGCCAGTGAAGTGGTAGGGAAAAAAACACCGGCCATATTTCACTTACCTGAAGAGGTCGTTCGACGAGCAAAAGAACTATCGTTAGAACTAGGCAAAACTGTAGAAGCCGGATTTGATGCCTTTGTCGCTAAAGCAAAATTAGGCAAATCCGATATTAATCGCTGGACTTACGTCAGTAAAAACGACCAACACATTCCGGTTAAACTGTATGTCAGTGGATTAAGAGATGATCACGGTCAGCTAGTCGGCTTCTTAGGTATAGCTTATGACTTAACCGAACAGCTACAAAAAGAGAAAGAACTAGCGGAAGCCAAAGAACAAGCTGAGTACGCAAACCAAGCTAAGTCTGATTTTTTAGCGAACATGAGTCATGAAATTCGCACCCCAATGAATGCAATTTTGGGATTACTGCAGATGACCCTCAATACTGAGTTAAGTAGCCAACAAACCGATTACTTAAATAAGACTAAAAGTGCGGCTCAGTCGCTACTCATTCTTTTGAACGATATTTTAGATTTCTCTAAAGTAGAAGCCGGAAAACTCGAATTAGAGCAATCTCCATTCTCACTGCCGGAACTGCTACAAGAGACAGGAATACTCCTATCCTCAAGCCTTCAAAACAAAGCCATTGAAATCATTTATCAAGTTGCGCCAGATGTTCCAACCATCTTGATCGGCGACAGCTTACGCCTGCGGCAAATATTGTTAAATCTAGCCGGCAACGCCATTAAATTCACTAATAGCGGTGAAATTAAAATATCTATAGAAACACAACAAGTTTCAGACAATAGCTGCACCTTGCTATTTAAAGTGTCTGACACGGGTATTGGGATGACTCAAGAACAGCAAGCGATTATTTTTAATGGCTTTAGTCAGGCAGAGTCGTCTATTAGCCGAAAATATGGTGGTACAGGCCTAGGTTTATCAATCGTTAAACGGTTAGTCAATCTGATGCAAGGTGACATTAGCGTGACAAGTCAACTTGATGAAGGGAGCGAATTTGCTTTCACCATTACCTTAGATTTCTCACCTGTGTGCACTGACATCTACTCACATATTACACATGGTTTAAAAATATTATTGGTTGAAGATAATGAAACCGCACGTCTAATCCTTCAAGACACACTGCAACGACTCGGCTGCCAAGTCTTTGCCGTACCTAATGCCGATGAGGCTTTAGCGCAGCTAAATCACTTAGCTCAACAAGATGAGGTGATTGATCTCGCATTTGTTGACTGGAAACTGCCTGATATGGATGGATTGGCCCTTACTCGCGCAATCAAAAACCAAAAAAATATCAAAAAAACACCGTTGGTCATCATGATCACCGCTTTTGGCCGAGAAATTCTCGATAAACATTTAGAAGCCACCCATGAGCTTTTAGAAACCGTTTTAATAAAACCGGTAACGCCAGAGCTAATCAAACAAACCATTATCAATGTGCTTCAAAGTAAGAGCACGACACTTGAAGAAACACGGATTACCAAAAATTCAAACGATACCTTAGCGGGGATCAATATATTACTTGTTGAAGATAATCCGACTAACCGTTTGGTCGCAACTGAATTGCTCAGTCAACGCGGTGCAACCATTATTGAAGCAGAAAGTGGCTTTAAGGCACTAGAAATACTACAAAATCAGCAATTCTCCCTAGTATTGATGGATATTCAAATGCCCGGCATGGACGGTTATGAAACCACTCGTCAGATCCGACAAAATATGAAGCTTACCCAACTACCGATATTAGCAATGACTGCTAATGCGCGGCCAGAAGACAAAGCTGCCTGTTTAGCTGCAGGTATGAATGAGCACATCGCCAAACCTTTTGAAATCAATGGGGTGATTCAAAAAATTCAACACTTCGTTACTCAAAGCTCTGCTCCAACAGACCTGCCAGTAGAACGACAAACTGTGGCTCCCCGCAATCAAAAAATATCAGTACAAGCCCAAGAGTATGCAGATAAACATGGTATTGAACTGCATCAAGCGATAACTCGCATCGGTGATTTCTCTGTTTACCTAAAAGTAGTTAATCAATTTGTTATTGATATGCAGGAAGCTATATCACAATTGCAAGCGACTGAACTTGTTACGGATGTGGCATTGCGTGTCTACCACAGTTTAAAAAGCGGCTCAGCAAGCTGTGGACTCATACCATTGTCGAAAAAGTTAGAGAAAGCGGAATACGAATGTTCAATAGCAACCACGGAAACGATGAAAAGAAATAGTAGCTTATTAGCCGACGTTCTATTTGCCCAATCACAACTGAAATCATTGATCAATTTACTCAGCGACGAGCAACCAACAACTGCAACACCACCCGCTATGGATAAAGCAATATTTAGAGAAAAACTGCTGATGCTCGAGCGATGTTTCAACACTTCAAATATGGAGGCGACGACAGTATTTGAAGAAATCTCAGCACAATTAAAAACGGTTGATGAAGAATTAACAAAACAACTTGCCGAACAAGTGCAAAATTTGGCGTTTGAACAAGCAGCTGCAATACTAAAAGAAATCATGAAATGCCAGGAGTTTTCTGATGCTATCTAATTATGATTTATCAAGCTTTAATAAGAAAACTGACTTCACAGTACTTATCGTTGATGATCAGCCAACCAATATTCAGCTTATCTATCAGTTATTGAAAGATGAATATCAGATATTGATGGCGACATCAGGAAAGCAAGCAATCAGCGTTTGTAAAGAAAGCCAACCCGACCTGGTATTACTCGATGTCATCATGCCTGAAATAGATGGTTTACAAACCTGCCGCTTGCTCAAAAGTGACCCAACGATTGCTAATATACCTGTTATTTTTATTACTGGACTAACCGCACAAGAAGATCAAGATGCATGCTGGGAAGCTGGTGGCGTGGATTTTCTCAAAAAACCCTTTAATGTCAATACGTTAAAAAATCGCATCAAAGCTCACTTAACGCTAAAACATCAAGCTGATCTGCTGCGATCTTTAGCGTATTTAGACGGTCTTACCGGCCTTAACAATCGCCGCTATTTCGATCAACACTTAAAGTCTCACTTAGCGCAAGCTTACCGAAAAAAACAGCCGCTTTCGTTATTACTGATCGATATTGATTATTTTAAACAATATAACGACACATTTGGTCACCTAGAAGGTGATGACTGTTTAAAGAAAGTCGCCACCGCTTTACACCAATGCTGCCGAAGACCGACCGATATCGCTGCGCGGTATGGGGGTGAAGAGTTCGCCATTATTCTTCCTGAAACAAGCCAAGAAGGTATTTGGCACGTGGCCAGCCTTGTTCAAGATCAGATCAAAGCGCTAAGTATCGACCACCCAGCGGCGGAAAACGGTTTTTTGACCATCAGCATTGGGGGGGCAGTCGATCTAGAAGGTACTCATTCATCGGAGCAATTAATCGCATTAGCCGACAAAATGCTTTATCAAGCAAAAGATACTGGACGAAACCAAACGTGTATCACCTGTGAAAAGAGAGCAGAACACGACAAACCAATCCTTTCTTAAGGTAATCAAAAGATAGAAGACAAGGATACCTCCTTGCTGTAAAACTTCATTAACCCTTATTTAACAAATATTTATCGCCTGAATTTATTATTCGTTTAGGTGCACATTTTTGCATAGCTATCGTTAACAACCCACGTCAATTGCAGTATTACTGGTAATAAGTTTAGGGCAACCACAAAGCTACATCGAGAGCTCATTTTATCGGGTGGACTCCCAATGCAGTATTTGAACCCTCCAGCTGTAGACATAACCACCACCGAGTTCTTACGCCTACCCCTGCCTGCCGTTCATTAAAGCTTGCCCATCAGCAATTTTTTAATTGATTAGGAGACTCACTATGAGTGATATTGCACTTTCTATCAGCATTCTTTCGCTGGTGGCTGTGCTTGGGTTGTGGATTGGTAATTGGCGAGTATATGGGGTTGGTTTAGGTATCGGTGGAGTGCTGTTTGGTGGCATTCTCGTCGGACACTTTACTGGATCTTGGGGAATCGTCCTTGACTACAATACCTTGCACTTTATTCAAGAATTCGGACTTATCTTATTCGTTTACACCATAGGCATTCAGGTTGGTCCTGGTTTTTTCTCTTCGTTACGAAGCTCTGGGCTTAAGCTCAATGCTTTTGCAGCCCTTGTCGTATTATTAGGTTGTATCGTTACTGTCGCCCTTTATTACCTGTTTGACGTTCCACTGCCTGTCATTCTTGGCGTGTTTTCCGGTGCGGTCACCAACACTCCTTCTCTCGGCGCAGGGCAACAGATATTAACCGAACTAGGCGGCCAACAGAACTTACTCGATTTAACTGGGATGGGCTACGCAATAGCTTACCCATTTGGCATCTGTGGTATTTTGCTAACCATGTGGCTACTGAGAGTCATATTTCGCGTGAGTGTTGACGCAGAAGCCGACGAATTTGAAATCAAAAATGGCCATAAAAAAGAAAGCTTACATACCATCAACGTCGCCATCAAAAACCCGAACCTCAATGGGTTACTTTTAAAGGATATTCCCGCTTTAAGTGAAGGGGATATTGTCTGCTCTCGCTTAAAACGTGGCGAACAACTTTCTGTGCCAAAACCCGATTCACGAGTAGAAGTGAACGACCTACTGCATCTCGTCGGCGATAAACAAGCGCTTGATAAAGCTCGCTTGGTGATTGGTGAAGAAGTTGACGCATCACTCTCAACACGAGGTACGGAACTGCGTGTACAACGCTTGGTCGTTACCAATGAAATCGTGTTAGGCAAAAAACTGCGCGATTTAGATCTTAAAGAGAAATACGATGTCGTCGTCTCACGCTTAAACCGCGCAGGGGTCGAACTAATCCCAACCAGCCAATCTACCCTGCAATTTGGTGACATTCTTAATTTAGTCGGTCGCCAAGAAGCCATTGAAGCGGTAAGTGGTATGGTTGGTAACGCGCACCAGAAACTCCAACATGTGCAAATGCTCCCCGTATTTGTTGGGATTGGACTTGGTGTTTTATTGGGATCAATTCCTTTCTACCTACCCGGTTTTCCCGCGGCGATCAAACTTGGCTTAGCGGGTGGACCACTGATTGTCGCTCTAATTTTGGCCCGTATAGGTAGCATAGGTAAAATGTATTGGTTCATGCCACCGAGTGCTAACTTAGCACTACGTGAAATTGGCATTGTGTTGTTTTTGGCAGTCGTAGGACTAAAATCTGGCGGTAATTTTGTCGAGACTCTCGTACAAGGCGATGGAGTCAGTTGGATGGGATATGGCGCGCTCATCACAGCAATTCCATTAATCACTGTAGGAATTTTAGCTCGCGTGCTGGGGCATATTAACTATCTCACTATTTGCGGAATGTTAGCCGGTTCGATGACCGATCCACCCGCCCTTGCCTTTGCTAATGCACTACATGAAACCAGTGGTGCATCGGCTTTAGCTTATGCCACCGTTTATCCACTAGTCATGTGTTTACGTATCTTATCGCCGCAAATATTGGCGTTGATACTATGGACACTGTAGCGTGTTGAAATAGTATTCAATAAGCGAGTAATCGTAATAAATAAAGGTTACTCGCTATTTATTTAAGGTAGATGTTCAAGGCGACACCTTTACAGAATCTTGTTAAAGAGTCATGTCAGAAGTTACTGGAAGACCTAACTAATCTCTTTGAATTTGACGAAATAGCTGCGATAGAAGATCAATACGAAAAATACCAATTCCCGATATAGAAAAGAATTTCCAACACTTGAGCTATGGTTCGATGAAATCTCAGGTAGTGATGGTAATTTAGTGCTAACTACACCAGATACTGAACATAGATCTAGATTCACTACTCTCGATGAAAAGGTTGAAGTGGATGGAACAGAGAGAACCAAGTACATTGCCGTAAATCAGGCATATCGATGCAATTAATGTGTAGCGGCATGCAATTAGGCTAGAGCTACTTTTATTGTAGTTACTGACAGCACTCTACACGATTTCGGCCATTATTCTTGGCGATATACAACTTTTCATCTGCGGCCTTATAAGCTTCATTAAAGGATTCATAATCGAGCATACTGGTAACCCCAAAGCTGCATGTAAAGCTAGGCATAGCATCAGATAATTCCGTTGCTACGGAAATTGTTTCCTTAAGTTTGTTCGCCATTAAGCATGCCTCGGATAGAGTTGCTTCTACTATTAACATAAACTCCTCTCCCCCCCATCGAATTAACATGTCGTCTTCTTGGATGGATGCTTTAACGAGGATCGATAGTTGTTTTAAGGAAGCATCCCCCACATCATGGCCATGAGAATCATTAATCTTTTTGAAATGATCAATATCAAACATTATGAGCGATAGTTCTTTTCCTCCAGATTTCATGTCGTTAAACTTATTTTCAATAACAGTCTCAAGGTACTGGCGATTATAGGCACCTGTAAGTTGGTCAATATGAGCTTTTTTCTCTAAGCTCTCATTTTCCACCTTCAGTTGTGCTACTTCACTCAGATCTACATCAACACAAAACATCTCTGGCTGCTCTGTCCCTTCTCCGAGCATTATATGAGAAGAAAACACATATACTGGCGCTTTATCTTTCGTATCCAGTATCAGCTCACCAGCAGGTATAACATTACCGTTTTCATACCAATCAGTAATATGCCCAACGACACTATCACGCATTTTTTCAGGAATGATTAATGACTCAATTGTCTGCCCTATCGCCTCCTCTGCTGTATAGCCATATATATCCTCACAGGCCTTGTTCCAGTAGATAACCTCTCGATTCTTGTTGTAGCCTTGTATAGCGACAGATGGGATGCTATTCATAAGCTCAAGAAATCGACTATTCTCGTTGCGTGACATGACAGCATGACTGTTTTTGTAATTGGTAAGGTCAACAATCTTTTTCATTATCAGCTTGTGCTCGATGGGAACTTCACCTAGTTCACTGCATCGTTCTAATACTTTTAACAAGTCATTGCACTCAGCAATATGTTTCTGTAATTTAGCTCTCAAGAGAAATGTGGTGTTAACATTCATTAGATTCACTTTTAAGTTTTACTGTTGCGCCATCAGTTTGAACTACGGCTCAACCAAGCGATTAAATCATCAATTCCGCTGCGCTATCTGTATATTCTGGATAGATGCAAACATGGCATTCTATTTATGCTAAATTATAGAAATATTAATATGGGGAAAATGCTTTTTGGGACTTGAATAGCATTTTTTAGCTTCGCTGTACGAGAAAAATAGCAGGCAATCTCATGATCAACAATCCATGATTCCAGTGATTTAAAAAGCTTTCCACCCAAACCTTTCCTTGTTGAATCTTGCCGTATACCAATAACGCAGTACATTGAGTGACTGCTTCTCTTAGTTGTATTACCAATTCCCTTAACGTATCGATGAATTTCTTTCGATTTAGATGCGACGAACATTACTTGGTTATCACGCTTTTGGAAGGACTCAATGATAGCTTCTTGCTCTTGCAGAGTTATATTTCTTTCGTCTGGTTCCAATAGCATAAATTGTGTCTCGCTATCTAAACGATGCATCAAGTCCAGAAGAAGTGATGCGTCCTTTTTATCTACGCTCCTTACTTCCATGATTAGTCCTCACTTTAAACACTACAGTCGAAAGATTGCATTGAAGCTCTATTCTGATGCTAGGACAGAGTATGAATGAAACGTTGCTAACTTAATAGAGCCACCTTGATTTGACTCGGTATTGCTGGCATAGATATGCAAATAGGCAAGAAATGTTAAAAAGTGAAAACTTGTGGGAGAAAACGTGCACAACGTCTTAGCTTACGTTCGCTCAGCCAGAGCCGGTAAATCAGGGGCTAAATTTATCGGTTAAAAAATTCGTCATCTCGTTTTTGGACAAAAGTGAGCTACACGATTAACTTAATTAATAAGTTATGGATTAGATTAAGTACTGCGATCATCTTAGTGTAAGTGCTCAAAGTCACAGGAACTGATCTATGTCACTGCTTTTCTAGGTGGGAAGTATAAGAATGCAATTGACTGCAACTATGCACTAAACTGTACAAGAGCTAAAAAATGATTAACACCATAACATTAAAAGGTGTAGCTAGTTACTCACCAACTTCGCCAGTGGTTATTCAAACTGACAACAAGAAGATAAACCTGTTCTATGGTTTAAATGGTTCTGGTAAGTCCACAATAGGTAAATTTTTACATTCTCCTGAATTGCCCGAATATCGAAACTGTTCCATTCAACCTCGTGAGTTGGTTGAAGATATCTTGGTTTACAATCAAGAGTTTATACGTAGCAACTTCTATGAAATTCCTGACTTTCAGGGTGTATTCACTCTGAGCGAAGAAAACAAAGAAGCCGAACAAGCAATTGAAGAAGCAACCGAGAAAACAGCTCGCCTACACCAAAGCATCGAGGTTTCCAAAACAAAGATAAGTCGCAAGCAAAGTGACATAGAAAATGAAGAGACTTCACTAAAGGAATCTGTCTGGAAAGCAAAAACCACATATGAAAATGGCGCACTAGATTTTTGTCTAGAAGGATTACGGAGAAACAAAGTTGGCTTTCTGAACAAGGTAAGATCAAGTAGTGGAAGTGTCACATCTACAATTGAATCTCTGCAAAAAGAGGCTCGTGAGTTAACAGGGCAAGACGGTAGTCTACGTCCAAGCGTACCCAAGATTAGCCTTGATGTCAGTAGCTTTGAAAATGCTCCGATTTTAACTCAAATTATCGTGGGATCTAAGGATTCATATCTATCCGACTTAGTCGAAAAACTGGGCAATTCTGACTGGGTAAAATCAGGTCTGGGATATATGAAACCCGATAATCCGTGTCCTTTCTGCCAGCAAGAGTTAAACTCATCGATTACTGAAGCGATCAATCAACTATTTGACGAGACATACTCCAAAAAAGTAAGCCAGATAGGCTAAAAGTGATCGGATAATCGCGAAATCGGTGATCGGTTTAAACCGAAATGGGTGATCGGATAATCCCGAAATGACTGATCGGAATGCTCCGAAATATGCATTTGGCAGGTGGAAGCTGTTCTTGATATGTCCATATCGGCCAGTCTTTATCATAAAGGTCAAGTTGTGGTTTAGGTGTAACAAGTTCCATATTGGCTTCCCAAAATGAGTCAAGTGTACCCACGTCACGCCAGTAGGGCTGATTTTCACTGTCTGGATCTTTGAAAGAGTACGCAAAAACATTACTCTCATTAATGATTGAAGGAATGATATCGTGGTCAAAATCGCGGGTGGATCCTTGGACATCCACATCTTTTAATAACTGGTTAAAAAGAAAATCAACATTGAATAAATAATTGCCCATTGAAGCCAAACACTTATTCGGTTTATTCGGAATTTCATTAGGTTGAGCTGGTTTCTCATCAAAAGCGA
>NZ_SJFM01000059.1:0-7039 GCF_029478545.1 Vibrio sp. 1180_3 | reverse complement strand
GACTTCAAGGCGGCAATAGACCAATTTTTTTCTGTGACTCTTCCAGAGATCGCAGGCTCTTTGACATCTCGAATTAATGATCATTTTCAGGTTCTCAAGCCTGCATCTTCAAGTTGATTCGGTATATTTCCCTATAGTTTCACACGAATTCAAAGAAGAAAATTTTAAAGGCAGAATTGGACAACTGCTTCCTGAAATTACAACAAAAAAACCAGAACTCATTCCGGTTTTTGCTTCATTTCAAGCTTTTTCATCGCCGGACAATATATGGTTGTCTAAATTCGCGACTCTTTGTAACAAGAGTAAGCATGAGCAACTTAGTGTAATCAATTGCCTTGGAGCGAAAGCGCACTATTCAAAAAACGAGAAAGGGGAAACCATCGTTGAATATAGTGATCAGTCAGAAATTACGTTTAAGAGAATGCCTCTAATGATGATAACTGGCTATCCTGATGGTGGTGAGGGAGAGTGCTATCATCACTACATTTTGTTCGATGAGATTAGAGTAGAGCTTTTGACATTCTTAGATGACTGTATCAGTGGTGTAAAATACATAATTAGCGAGCTAGAGTCGGCACAAACCTAACAAACTGTTTAAGAGTGATTCGCAACGCGTGGCATTTTTACTATGCGTTGCGTTTAGTGTTTAAGGTGGTATGCGGCGGCATCGGTATTGCGTTGCTCACACCTTAACAGAGCGTTAGCCGTTTGAAAACTTGCTATGCTCAGAGTGATAGAATAGTATTACTTTAGTGTTTATTTGGAGCAGCTCAAATGAAAGTAGAACTTGTGACGTCACTAAAACGGCAGGCCACTAAGATCCTTGCCGATCTTCATGATACGAAAGAGCCAGTATTGATAACTGAGCACGGAAAGCCGTCAGCTTACCTTATTGATGTAGACGATTATGAATTTATGCAAAATCGTTTAGCGATCCTCGAAGGCATTGCTCGTGGCGAGCGAGCTCTGGCGGATGGCAAAGTGGTCAGCCATCAAGATGCTAAGGACAGAATGTCAAAATGGTTGAAATAATTTGGACGGAGCCGGCTCTATCCGATCTGAATGATATTGCTGAATACATCGCACTTGAAAATGTCGTGGCTGCTAAACAACTGGTGCAAACCGTTTTTACAAAAGTTGAACGTTTGGCCGATTTTCCAGAGTCTGGGCGCGTCCCACCAGAACTAGAACACCTCAATTATCGTGAAGTCGTTGTAAATCCATGTCGTGTTTTCTATAAGTATGATGATGAAAAGGTTCGTATTCTTTTTGTTATGCGTGCGGAGCGAGATTTACGTCGGTTAATGCTAACGAAACAGTAGCTTTGGAAAAACGGCTAACAAACGCTTCAAGAGGGACAGCCAACGCGCGGCATTTTTACTATGCGTTGGTTTTGGTGATTACGGTGTTATGCGGAAAGTTAGTAGTAGCGTTGGCTGCCCCTTAAGCGGGCGTTATGTGCTAGGGGGATATAAAGTAAATGAAATACAATGTAGATCAAGAGGCTAGTAGCATACCTTCCGTCGAAGTTTTGGCTGATGATAGTCATCAACTTAGAGCGTCTGTTGATATAGATAATGGTGATATCTATTTGGATTTTTCAACAAGAGAAGCTTTGCGTGATTTTGCTCTTAGCTTACTTTATGAATCTGAGTTTGGTAGCGGGGAGTTGGAAATGTATCCCCTAAGTCATGAAGGTAAGCTGCATGTTGTAGAGGGTGTTAGGTTAACTGAAGATAGCTCACGTATTTTTACTAAGTATGCAAATACAGATAACACATAACAAAGCGTTTAAGGCAGATTCTCAACGCCTGGCATTTTCGGTTTATTCAACTTTAGCGTTTACGGCACAATGGTTTAGGTAGGGTGGCGGCGTTGCTCACTACTTAACGCGGCGTTATGCTTAATCACCAAAAAATCAGTGGTTTATGATTGTTCTTTGTTCCCTTGGCTTGTGAGTTTCGTGCTCGTCGGCAAATTGGCTTCAGTGGGCGCTGTTTTCTGGACATCCATTCTTGGGCGCTAAAAATTCTGAGAGTTGCCTCAGTCAATTTTCGGGCAAGCGCGAGGTTATGGTAGTTGGCTCAATCAGCAATTTGATCTTAGGTTTTTGAGTATTAGCGGCCAAAGTTCAATGTCTGATTTTCAAAATCATGAGTCATTTCCGTTTTTTAGGTTGTGGCCTTTGCTTGTGAATCAAGGTCGAGTTAATCTTGGTTTTATCAAAACGTAAGTTATTGAAGCTTAAGCATAACAAAGCGTTCAAGTGGGATTTGGCACGCGTGGCATTTTCAGTTTGCGTTGGGTTTGGTGGTTACGGCATTGTGCGGTAGCTTTTGTATTGCGTGCCTGCACCCCTTAACGCGGCGTTATGCAACTCAGGTAAATTTAGGGGGTCAATCTTTTTAGATTTCTCCGGCCATTCGTTTTGTGTTGTCGGCAAATGAGCTTTTTTACCCTCAAATTCGTGGTTAACTCAAACCGTAAAACAGGCAAGGTTCTTTGTTTGCCTCAATGAGTTTTGGTGCTGGTTTTTTGCCAATTCAGCGTGCGCAAAGTGTGGAAAGGGCAAGTTAATCGAGCATTTTGCGCTTGCTGAAAGTCTTGCTTGTAGGGTTTGTTTCCTTCAAAAGCTTGGTTGGTTGTTGAAAGGTGGACTTTGTTTTGGCGGCTTATTTATCACAGTTCTTGCTTGGGTTGGTTCTTGAATCACTCAACCATTGCAATCGTGGCTTTTGATCGAGTAAAGTCAGTTTATCTCATTGAATTTGCATAACAAACGGCTCAAGAGGGATTGCCAACGCGTGGCGACTTTAGTGCAAAATTGAAGTTCAGTGTTTACGGTGTGTTTTTTGAGTTCGGCGGTGCGTTGTCAACCCCTTAGCCGGGCGTTATAAGCTTTGGAGGCTTTAGTGATTAAAATTCGAGAAATGGATATTTCCGATTACGATTCAGTGATTGATCTGTGGTGCCAGACGGAAAGCTTGTCATTAAGAGATGCTGATTCTAAACAAAGCATTGAAAGTTATCTTAACCGAAATTCTGGGCTAAGTTTTGTTGCGTTAAGCGGCAATAAAATTATTGGTACGGTACTCGTTGGGACCGATGGTCGCAGAGGGTATCTGCAACATTTAGCTGTTTCATCAGAATTTCGAGGCCAAAGAATAGGTAAAGCTTTGGTTGAAAAATCAGTTGATGCTTTGGCTTCGATTGGTGTTTCAAAGACGCATTTATTTGTTTATAGCAATAATGTTAATGCGCAAGATTTTTACGAAAAGTTAGGCTGGTTTCCAAGGGATGAAATACGCATGTATTCGTTTAATAACTCAAGCAATCCAAATGTTTAGCGGCAGCTTATAACAAACGGCTCAAGAGGGATTGCCAACGCGTGGCGACTTTGGTGCAAAATTGAAGTTCAGTGTTTAAGTGTGTTTTTTGAGTTCGGCGGTGCGTTATCAACCCCTTAGCCGGGCGTTATGTTCAAAGGAGAAAAATTTGAGTCTATTGATGGATATTAGCTTTGTGTGTAGATGCTCTCATCATATCGAAGCGACTGTATATGTTCCTGATCCCGATTTCATGGCAGAGAAATCTCGTGATAGTACCAGTGAACATTGGGAAGAAATTGAGTGTGAGAAGTGTGGAGATATGTATGAGGCTTACATAACCAACTCATTCTCATATGCTGAATGTAGCATCGATAATGGTGAAATAGATGTGAATTATTCAGTCCCTTATTACCCTGATTTAGGTGAAGATGATCTCGATTGGTTTATTGAAAGCTCAAAACAGTTTTCTGTATTCGAACGCCAAATAGAGAACGTAAAAGGTCTTCTTGAAGCGGAAGTTTCCGAAGAGCAAGCTTTTAGCTTGCATGTAATGCTACATGGTCATGTTGTTGCTGCAGTAGAGGCATATCTTGCGTCTACGTTTATACATAAGGTTACTAACAACAGTGACTTTATACAAAAGCTAGTAGAAACTGATCCTACGTTTTCACAGCAAAAATTCACTCTTAAAGAAATATTTCAAAAGCAAAACCAATTAAAGCAAACAGTAGCAAAGTACTTAAAAGACCTGATATTCCATGACCTTAAAAAAGTTAAGCCCATGTACAAGGACGTGTTGAGCGTAGATTTTGGTGAAATTAAGTGGTTATTCCAAGCTGTTAGTACAAGGCATCACTGTGTTCATCGTGCTGGTTATGATAAGGATGGGAACCCCTTAGTTATCGGTGCTGAATCTATTCGTGAGCTAGTTGATAAGAGTTGGGGCTTTATCGTCTTTATCGAAGAAGAGCTAAAAACCTTAGAACAACAGTCCGATTTAGATCTGGATTTCGACATACCGTTTTGAACATAACAATCTGTTTAAGAGTGATTCGCAACGCGTGGCATTTTTACTATGCGTTGTGTTTAGTGGTTAAGGTGGTATGCGGCAACATCGGTATTGCGTTGCTCACACCTTAACAGGGCGTTAGTTTTTCTCAAGAAAATCGCATAAAGGTTGAAGATGGTCTCATATAGAAATATGACTGAAGAAGAATTTCAGTGTTATAGGTTGTATTCCAATGAATTTAGAGGGCAAGAACTCGCTGCCGCAAAGCAAGTATCCCATGCTAAAGGGGTGCAGTTGGCAAACATGGAACTTGATGACTGTTTACCTCAGGGGTTAAAAACAGAAAATAATACTCTTCTGTGTCTCGAAGTTAAATTGAATGGTATTACATATGTAATTGGTTATTTCTGGTATTTTTTAGCAGAAACCTCAGCATTCATTTATGACTTTCAAGTTTTCCCTGAGTATCAAGGTAAAGGTTATGGCAGCCGCATATTTCAAGAATTGAATGAATTTTGGACTGGTAGTGGAATTGAACAGGTTGAATTATTAGTGGCTTACGATAATGAGCGAGCTTTTAAGCTTTATAAGGAAATTGGCTTTAAAGCGACAGGAATAAACATGGTCATGCAGACAAAAAACTAACAAACAATTTAAGAGTGACTCCTAACGCTTGCCGATTTTACTCCGATTTGAACTTTGTGTTTACGGTGCAATGGTTTAGCTCAGGTTTTATAGCGTTGTCGCACCTTAATTGGGCGTTAGCCTAATCCAATAGTAAGTGAGTCTATATGACAGATAACATTTGGGAAGATAGAAAAACACCAGATCTTGAGCACATTCTCGAATTATTCAACAATACTGAGTTGGGTGCATATCTAGCAGGTCATTTATTGCTTGAGTCAGTATTAGTTCAATTAATAGAGTTGAAGCTTGATGATAGTGAGAAAATAAACCCATTTAACATGAGCTTTCCTAATAAGGTTAAGTTAGCGCTAAATCGCGGTTTAATTTGGCAATCAATGGCTGATTTTTTGATCGAAATGAATCGTATTAGAAACAGGTTAGCACATCGTTTAGGTGAGCCCATTACTTTTGATTTAGTCTTTGGTTTAGCCAAAGTTGCTCACTTGGGTGGCGTCGATTTTTCTGATGACACAATACATTCTGATTATCAGTTGTCTCAGCAGTGGTATGGGATTCAAGGAATCATCCAAGAAATATTCCAAAATGCCGCACAAGACCTTTCATTTATAATGGAAGAGAATGGTGGGGAATTTCAGTTTGCTTAGGCTAACAAACAATTTAAGAGGGATTCCCAACGCTTGGCATTTTTGCTTCTACTTCAATTTTAGTGGTTACGGTATGATGCTGTAGGTTGGGTGGTGGCGTTGCTCACCCCTTAATTGGGCGTTATGCAACTCAGGTAAATTTAGGGGTTCAATCTTTTGGGATTTCTCCGGTCATTCGTTTTGAGCTGTCGGCAAATGAGTATTTTTACCCTCAAATTCATGGTTAACTCAAACCGTAAAACAGGCAAGATTCTTTATTTGCCTCAATCGGTTTTAGCGTGGGCGTGTTGTCAATTTAGTGGGCGCAAAGTGTGGAAAGAGCAAGTTAATCGATAATTTTGTATTTGTTGAAGGCTTTGCTCGTTGAGTTTGTTTGGCTCAAAAGCCTAGTTTGTCGCTGAAAGGCAGACTTCATTTTTGCGGCTTATTTATCACGGCTTTTGCTTGGGTTGATTCTTGAATCACTCAACTATTGCAATTGTGGTTTTTGATCGAGTAAAGTCAGCTTATCTTATTGAATTTGCATAACAAACAATTCAAGTGGATTCTCAACGCGTGGCAGTTTTACTATGCGTTGAGTAAAGTGTTTTACGGTGCAATGCGGCGGCTTGGTCAGTGCGTTGTTCACCACTTAATTGGGCGTTAAGCGTATTTTGATAGGGTTTAAAATTTGAGTGAAATGGTATTCAATAACACCTTTAATAATGGTGAAAATGCAAGGTTCAATGCTTGCGTAGGAAACAATGGTTGGCAAAGTTTAGAAACTTACAGCGATGGCTATGATGAAGCTGTTACTGTTTTGTATGAGTCAGCAAAATCATACAGAACGCCGTTAGATGTTATAATACATCCAATGGTTTTTTCAGCTCGACATAGAATCGAACTTTTTTTAAAAGCAGCGATAAAATCTCTTGGCGAAATGAGGAGTGAATTAGAAGTTTCTGACGAAAAGTTAATAAAAACACATGATCTAAATAAACTCTGGGAACTTTTCAAGGAAAAGGCTCAAGTTTGTGATAGACGTTTCAATGATTTTTTGTGTGACAGCGAAGAAATAGTATTAGAGTTTGCGGAAATAGATCCTACAGCAGAGACTTTCAGGTATCCATACTCTCAGGATAATCAGAAACATCTAGTCTCAACTCCTGTAATTAACATTGAAGTTTTCTACGAGCGCTATCGCTTTTTGTCTGAAAAAATGGATGACATGTTTTATAAATTGGAAGCGTTAGTACATGAATATCAGCAAGGTACTTTCACAAGTAAGTTATCACGCCATGATCGTAAGCGCGTCATAAACACCGCATTCTAATCAACTTCAGCACGCTATACGATCAAACCTCCAACCTCAAGGAGATTTGAAATGGTAAAACGACGCACCAACCAAGAATGGCAAACCTTGTTCGAGC
>NZ_SJFM01000058.1:0-8330 GCF_029478545.1 Vibrio sp. 1180_3 | reverse complement strand
GGACTTCAAGGCGGCAATAGACCAATTTTTTTCTGTGACTCTTCCAGAGATCGCAGGCTCTTTGACATCTCGAATTAATGATCATTTTCAGGTTCTCAAGCCTGCATCTTCAAGTTGATTCGGTATAAATAACAATAAAAAACTGCACTAATATAATTTTCAGTATGGTACCCACGCCAGGAAAAATCATCGCATAGCAGATTTCTGGCCGCCCTGTCGGCGCAAGTTGATTACCATACGCAAGGATAGCAGGGTTGCCAGTTGCACCGGATGCGATTCCTAGCAACTCATCAAATTTAATTTTGAAGATGAAATGTCCTATCAAGATAACGACCAACACGACGACTGCGAGCTCAACGATCCCCGCGATAAAAATGCTCAGCCCTGCACCTGCGATGTTGTTCACAAATGGCGCGCCTGAAGAGATGCCAACGCTAGCCAAGAACAGTGTTAGACCAAAATTGCGCAGTAGGGTATTCGCAACTATCGGCATACTCCAATTTAACGGACCAAGGCGCCCGACATAGCCAAGCACCAATGACATAATCAATACGCCACCAGCTATTCCGAATTTAACCTCTCCCACACCCGGTATAGGGAACGGGATTAAGCCAATCATTGCTCCAACAGCAATGCCTAACCCCATGGCCACAAAACTGTATTGAAATTCAGCATTGATGGAATCACCAAACAGCTTTCTTATCTGCTCTTTTTTACTTGATTCAACTAAAATGCCTAGCTGGTCACCATACTCAAGCTCCAAGTCAGGTTTGGCAAGTAGATCGGTATCGCCTCGTCGAACTTGAATAATTTCTACCGAGATATGTTTTGGTAATGCAATATCGCGCAATTTCCTGCCAATTAATTGCTCTTTTGAGACAAATACCCGCTCATAGTCGAGGTTGTGTCTATCTTCGGAGACGTTGCCAGTGTCGGCTGCTTGTAGCATAGCAATATGTTCAGGGTAACCTGTGACCAAGAACGTGTCGTTGACATCAATCTGTAGATCATTCTCTGGAATCAGGTTGACGTTGTTGCGCCTGATCGCGAGCAGGTTCACTTCATCGGGTAATTTATGCATCACATTACCAACCGTTAGCCCAGTGAAGTTCCGCGTTTTTGCATCCAGTTCACCGATGGCCAGCCTCTTAGCCGCAGGAACGTCGATATTAGGTTTAAACATGCGTAATGCTAAGTAAAAAAATATCATCGGGCCGAACACACCAAAGGGATAGGCAATCGCATAGGCAACAGCAGGATCGTTATTACCCGAAGCATCAATCGCAGCCTGTAAGCTGGCAGTACTGGTCAACGAACCAGCAAACATACCTGCAGCAAAATCTGTTGAAAAATGCATGGTTTGGCTAAGCAAAACGGCAGTTCCAAAACCGGCCAACACAGCGATAGCCGCTAACAGATTGGCTTTGATACCGAATGAACTTGCTAACCCAGAAAAAAAGTGCCGACCGTATTGAATACCGATACCGTAGAGAAACAGCACCAGCCCCATCAAACCCAACAAACCAGGCGGGGTCGCATTCGGTGCAATAGCGCCGAAAGCTAAGCCCACAAAAAGTACGGCGCCAATACCAAGAGAAAAGCCACCAACATTAATTTTCCCGACGGCGTAGCCGATGCCAATGACCAAAAAGAGCGTGATAAATGGCTGAGAGTCTAAAAATACGCAATATTTTCAATCATTTTAATTAATGACCCTTATTCCGTTAAATTGGTTGACACTATAGTAGTGTAATAACTCAGCTTTTTGTAAGAGTTTTTAAGCCAGTTTTGCTTTTAACGCAACAAGCTTTGGAATTAAGACTAAATGTTTGGTCTAGTAGTTTTACTTTGATGAGATAGGACGTCCCATCTTTCTTATGTACTGATAGATGGGGGTATTGTAACTTTGCAAATTTAGCAAAAGGCAAAACATGACCCCGTTAGTTTTTCAAATGCAACTCTCTATCGTGAGTTAGGCTATTTACTTGAAATCCAATTGTTCAGATTAGGGTTAAGAAAGAGAATTACGAAAATGCTCCGAAATGAGCTATCAGGGCATTCTATGTAACGGCCTAGTTGTTTGGCAACTTTGGCGGCACTAATCCCTTACTTTCTGAGATTGAAATCATATATCTTTCAATCTCAGTGAGGTGAGTATATGGAATGGGTGAAATTATCACCAAAGAGTAAACATCGACATCATCGCTCATTCCATAGGTTTGGATTGATTGGCTTTAATCTCTTTCGCCAACTGCAAGGTATTGGCTGGCATTTGAAAGTGTCGATCATGCTTTAATTTCTCACGACTTCCGTTATACCCTGCAATTAAAACATCGGCTGCAAATCTAGAACAATTATTCGTTATAGGATTAAACCTGAAGGCACATATATTCGATGAAATATGTTTAGCTATTTTTTCTATATCTAGAGCTGGTTCTGAAAATAATACAAGGTTGTTATCATCAACTCCATCCTTCCACTGGTCCATATCCAAATTAATAACTTTACGTACCCATTCTCGATTAACCTTGTTTCTATATCGAGGGAGATTTCCATACATTGATACATAAATAAATTGGTCATCAGTATAACGAATTACCACTGCACTATGTTTAGACTTACCAAAGCTGATAAGTGCTACACGATGGTTTCCTTCACATAGTCGATCTATTATACGATCTGCGGAAGTCGAAGTGACAATAGAAGAATGTCTATTCTTGATTTGGGCCGAAAACCAGCATCTTATTCCACGAAAACACTTCTGCTTCTTTATGTTAACGCTGGTATTAGCAATCTTTCTAACTTTTATAGCCATATAATTCGGATTCGGACATGATGTACCAGTACTGAATATTTCCTGAGCTATATTAAATCTCGACCTCGACGGTAACGACATACATGACTTTCTATCTGTTGTTATCACTTAATGAACTACATAATTAAACGATTTCAATATTCAAATGGCAAAACAGCCACTCATACCTCTGGCCACATTCCTTGCAATGTAATTTTCTTTTCATTGGAAAGCACTGACCACCCGCTTGCCCGTTCTGCGTTATCGTTTCTCACTCGCTCGACTGGAAAAACCGCTGTTATTTCTGGGGAAGAATTAGTAGATTCGGTAAGTGTAGCTGTTGTAAGTGTAGATATAGTCGTTAGCATATTTAGCACCACCTTTTCGATATTCAATTCATCGTAAGTCAGACCTGTACTACAACCCTAGGTAAGGTAATCGTGCCATTATCGACATAAAATCAATAAATTGCACAGGATATGGTGGAATAAACTCTGATTTTGAGACACGGTAAGACAAAATAAATAAACTTCATGGTAACCCTGTAATCATTGAAGATGCTTGAATTTATAATAAATCCTAATTAAGCAATGGCTTACATAACTAACATTTCCCCTAATACTACCAAGGCAAAATAATAAAAACCGATATACAACAGAATGGGAAAGTGCAAGCCACCACATTTAGCAGTGTCATATTTTAATAAATGAGGATGAGCGATTTGTTGCGCTAGACAGTATGAATAGCGTCAGATTTTTCAAATTCAATAAAAAGCCTGTATTTGTTCTTCGCTGTGAACATCTTCTGAAAGTTACAAAAGCGGCCACAATTGTTTTTGTGGCCGCTTTTGGACACGCTAGTGAGTGGTGCGACTCGGTCCATTACGCACTAAATCTTGACCAGTTTGGAACACATCTTCTGTCACCCAACGTGATAGTAATAATTGATGTTTATCATCCAATACTGCAATAAAACGACGACCATCCTTGTTACTTGTTGCCAAAGCTAACCCCGCCACATTGGTTAAACCCAAACCACCACTTTCTACAGCAATGATAAAGGCTTCTAGATCTGCTAGGTTGGTGATGATGTCTGTTTCATTGTTCATGTTGCTATTCTCTGTAGAGCTAAATTGATAATGCGGGAATGTTGCGATATTTACTTAGCTAATGCAACTTTCTATTGTGAATCACTACTACCAATAAACTCCTAAATAACATCCGCAAACTCGCTTACAGATATCGTCTACGTTTATTAACATAAAGCATTTCGAACACAAGAATAAAAACAGTACCTAACTATTAGACAAAGACTTTCTTAGGCCAATTCTACTGTAACCCCTAGGAAAATCATCGAAACGAGTAAATTCCTCAAATCCTAGACGCTGATAAAACACAGGAGCCTGCCAACTCTGAGTCCATAGCCATAAGCCTGATAATTCTTTCAGCTTTGCGTACTCTTCCGCTTTCCCCATAAGCTGCTTCCCTATACCTGTACCACGATAATTTTCGTCAACCTAAAGCTCATCAATGTACAGCCAGTCCCATAACAAATCGACGGTTAGCGCCGCTATGAGCTTTCCATTATCGTCTTGAATAGTCCAATTCAAACGTTCCTTGTTATAAGAAGGCGCTGCATTTATTTGGCTATGGGACTCAAACCCAGCCTTCAATTCGCCTTGTTTCTGTGCTTCAAGAGCACCAGTAATGAAATCAATTTTCAGCATTTCCTATCCCAACTATTAATCTATTTCTAATAGTAAACAGTGTGTAAGCGGCGTTACTAAAACATACTCTTTTAGCCAAGAATTATGGCATGTAATTGCTATTATAAAAAATAGTTCAGAGATGCCGTCACTAAACAAGTTTAAGAATACTGGCCAATAATAAATAAAGGCGAGTTAGACAATCGGCTCTAGCTCGCCAATTCACATTCACTAGCTCATAATCCAATTTGCCGTGTAATTCCTGATCCGTTAGCAAACTCCTGATCATGACTGACAAGAATAAAGCCACCACGATAACCATTCAGAGCTTGAGCGAGCATTATCTTCGAGTCAAGATCAAGGTGGTTATCTGGTTCATCGAGTAATAACAACGGTTGAGTCCGCTGGTGGCTAACGATCAACATCGCCAGTTTCATCTTCTCTCCACCACTGAGCATACTGCCCATCTTAAAGACACTATCACGACGAAAGCCGATACCTGCCAGTAGCGTCCTCGCATCGCTCTCTTTCATTCCCTCACATTGCTGTATCAAGTTGTCCAATATGGATAGGTTGGAACAAATTACACCAAAATGCTGGTCAAGATAGTACAGAGGTGTATTGAGTTGTAATTCCCCCTGTTGGAGCAACCGTTTTCCAAGTATAGTTTTCAACAAGGTTGATTTGCCGCTACCATTTTTACCCACTAGATGCACTTTGTCGGTCGCATAAACTTGTAAGGTAATTGGTAACGCACTACCAAAAGGTAATACCCCTTCGAATATGGAAATTACTTTACGAGAGCGGCTTTGGCTATCTGCCAGATACAACTTCTGACTCTTCAGTTGATCTTTTCTCGACTTAAGAGCCTGCTCTTTTTCTTCTAAATGCACTTGTCGAAGTTGCTCATTCTTATTACGACTCGAAGCACGTGCCGTCGCTTTATCTTTCTTGCCATCAAGTAGAAGCTTGGACTGACTGCCCTCTTTACGTAACTTGTTACCTTGAGCTGCTCTTTGCTCAGCTTTTTCTCGATTGCGCTGCGCTTGTTCTTCCAGCTGCTTTTTCTGCTTATCGACATTAGCTAGCTGACGCTCAACCGCTTGTAACTCGGTTCGTTTAGTCTCAGCATAAGAAGCATAGTTACCACCGAAAACTTGTAAACCAAGGCTGGATAATTCCCAAACTTCTTCGACTTCACACAGCAATTCACGGTCGTGGCTGATGACTAAAATCGCCCCTTCAAAAGCACGCATAGATTGAATCAACCACTGCTTAGCATCGGTATCGAGGTGGTTGGAAGGCTCATCCAGAATAAGCAGCTCAACATCACTTTCAAACAGTTGCCAAAGCTGTAATCGAGCCAATTGCCCGCCACTGAGTTTCGCACAAGGAAAATCTAGATCTAATGGTAACCCCATATCACAGAGTTGCTGAGTTAGTCGCATGGCGAGATCCCACTCTTCCTCAACCAATTCGAACCAATGTTCTGAACAATCCCCCGATTCAATACGCTTTAGCGCTTCAATTACATCGTCTTTACCTAGGAACTGCACAATAGAAAGTTCAGCGGAAAGTAAATGCGAAGGTTGTTGACGGTAGACAGCCACTGATCGTGACAAAGTAACGGTGCCACCAGATGGCGTTTGCTCGCCGCTTAAAATCGAAACGAACACCGATTTACCCACACCGTTGCGTCCGACCACACCAACACGGCGCTTGGTCATTGAGCATGACAGTTGCTGAAATAGCATATCGCCATTATCAAATTGATGGCTGATATTATAAGCCTGTAAGACTGGCATAATTTGCCTCCTGTTTGACAGGGACAACAACCGTAGCTAGAGATAATTCAAAGATGAGTTCAAAGCCAGCACTCACACTAAACGTGCAATTCCAAAAAAAGAATAAGTGATAACCAAGAAATATCGGAAAGTGAGCTACGCCTACTAACCCTGTATATCCAAAAAAATAAAATGAGAAATGGATGACAGGTTTAGTTATTCATATTGGCGTAATCTCCCAGAGAAATGATGGCGTAATATTAACCAGTCAACTGAGCTAGAGTCAAGTAACAGAATCCTATACGTTGCGAAGACTGCTACGCTACTTTGATTATCGGCCTATAAAATAAGGTATTTTCTTACAGGATTTATCGATAAAGTTTATCTATGCTCAGCGCGATCGAACTTTCTCTTATTTTGATATGGTCAACTTTAGGTGTCCGAAGGAGTGCAAAATGAACAGTGACCAAAGAATAGAAAGCCACATAGCTTGGTATTACCGCAGTGGCTTCGTGATGACGCTGATTTTTGTTATCGGACCTCTAGCATTGCCTCTCGTCTGGCTCTCTCCCATAGTCCCTCGATTGACCAAAGGCATAGTAACACTGGCGATGGTAACGCTGAGTATTTTATCATACCAAGCATGGCTTGATGTTGAACCCATGGTCACAGAGCTAATGAAGTCGATAAGATGATATCTTTCATTAAGCAGTAGAAGGGCCACCTAGCCACACACATTTCTAAAACAGCAGTTATAACGATGAAGGTAACTAGGGTATTTATGTCTAATTTATCATTAATCAGAACTCACTCTTTACCATCTTTACCCCTCGACCACACCATGAATCATAAGCATTCTCTCGCCGTAAAAGGCATAACTAACACTGGCATGAGGAAACTACCACTTCACCGACAAAGTTCAGTCCATAAGCAGCGCGGAAATGAGAAGCTTTTTGAAAATAAAAGACCTGAAAATCTTACAGGCGGCAAGAATGAGTTGGACAATTTAGAAAAGGCTCTTAAAACCACACAAGCATTCATCGTTTCTAAGCCTTCGGATTTAAGCGTAATACACAATAAATCGATTAATAAATTTGTATTTCATTCAATCTTTGGATTTGGAATAAGCCATTCAGATTCACCTGAATTAAAACAAAAAATAACGCATGCTGCATTAGCCAAACACTTATTCGGAACAGCCAAATTTGTAACTAGTGCTGGGATAATAAAAAAGGATAAAGATAACTGTTATGTCATCGATAATGATTCAGGCCATTACGCTCCAGATGCTACATCTTTAATCAAGGTTAAATTTTTTCTTGAAAGTTTAGGCTGCCCTGTAAAGCTGTCCTGTAAAATTGGTGAAAGGTAGGTAAAGACGGATATACATCAACAGCGGATGATAAAATTTAGTTCAATTAAACTGTAAGTGAAGCGTGTTTACACTAAGATTGAGGATGTCTCTGGGACAGAGATTTGTTTAATCTTCAATTTAAAATATTCAGTATCTCTTATCCCTCTGGCTCTTTTCCTCAACATACCAATCGATACATTTCCAGCTTCAATTGCGGCACTGGTTAAATGGTAAGTTGCGTAGTTACAGATCCCTTTTTATGTCGCTGAAGTGTCCCAACAAAGCTTTGTAAACTCAGTATTCCTGACTGCATTGCCAGGTGGCACCATTGCTCAAGCTTATGTTCCATTTCTAGGTAGTTCGTGCTGTTCCAGATTTGTTGAAGCTGTTCCTTCATCATGTAGATAAAACAAAGGTGTTTGTTGGATTCTAGCAACTCATCGAGCTTATCTGATTGTGAAGAAGACAGTTTTCCTGCGTTCTTTAGTAGTAAAAACAGAGAGCCTTTTATCAGTTTTTTGTCTTTGTGATTTTCGGCTTTTTTAAATTCAAATGAACGCTCTTTCCGTATTATCTTGCTATATAGCTGCATGACATGAAAACGGTCAAAGACGATATCTGCATTGGGTAGATGCTCTGTGACCGCTTTTATGTAGGAATCGCCCATATCCATAGCTACAGCTTTAATTTGTT
>NZ_SJFM01000057.1:0-9082 GCF_029478545.1 Vibrio sp. 1180_3 | reverse complement strand
ACTCTACGATTACATGGTCAAATGTATGAAAGAACTGGCAAAGCCAGAGCCTGATATTAACTCTCTTCTGCCTTGGAACGTCTCACACTGAAATTAAAACGCCCCGTGGGATTATGGGGCGCATACCTCGGACGAGTCTTGTTTCAATGTTACTGGACATACTTTGGGGAATGGTGAGTCAGAGTAACGCTGAAGCAGCAAGGTCTTGTTTTTTCTATCGCAGCTTTCCATACTTGAGTTAATCCATCTTTTGCTAATGTAGTGAACTCGCTGGCTCATTTATGTCCAAAAGCTTCTCGGATTGAATTTTTACCTGTGGCACTTTCTAACTCGAAAGTGCCCCGAAGCGTGTCAGAACGAAATCGAATTCGGTGTGGTTTTTAGCAATTAGGCTTACTTTTCCTCATAAAAAACTCTCTATATACGCCAAAGCTTGCTTATTTGTTACGGTTGATTGTGAGGGTTAACTATGATTTGAAGCTTAGAGCTAAATCTTAGTTTACTGTGTTAGCGTGATTTGATGCATTTCTCAATCAGGTCAATATATAATACGCCAATCATATTCAATGAGTTGTAGATGTGCCTTATGGCTTCAAATAAAAACCAGCACTATGTACCACAATGCTATCTAAAGAAATTTTCCTCTGACAACAATCGATCATCGATTAGCTTGCTTAGTATCAAGTTTGAAGTGCGACACTTTCTACAGATGCGCATGAATATACTCCGTTGGTGTTCTATACCCAAGCCTTTTGCGTGGGCGTGTATTTAATTTATATGCAATTTCATTACACAGCTTCTGTGTCACGTGTGACATGGAAGTTCGTTTTGGTAAGTATTGTCGTATCAAACCATTGGTGTTTTCATTAGTGCCTCGTTCCCATGAATGGTATGGATTTGCAAAGTAAAACAGGCAGTTATGATGTTTTTCTAGTTGTGCATAACCATGAAATTCAGTGCCGTTATCTGATGTTATCGTTTTAAAAGGTAAGTCAGAGCGGGTCATGATTTTGCTCATTCTTACGTTGAGCGACTCGGATGTTCTATCGTCCATTTGCCCGATAAAAGTGTAGCCAGTCATTCTGTCGACTAAAGTGACGATACAGTGCTTGGTTCCGCGACCCACGACCGTATCAATTTCCCAGTGGCCAGGCTCTTTTCGATGCTCAGCGTCTGCAGGTCTTTCGGCAATATGACGCTTATTTGCCAGCCGTCCTCGACTGTCTTTTGAGTTGTACCTTTTCCGCCTTTTCTTGGTGGATTGGCGTAGGTGTTTCCATAGCGTTCCGCCGAGAGTTTTGTCGTTCCAAACGTGCTGATAAATGAGCTCGTGGCTCATTGTTGGATAGCCTCTCATCCTTAGGTATCCGACGATTTGGTCAGGGCTCCAATCCAGTCGTAGCAATGCTTCAGGTAGCCTGAAGTCAAGTTTGGTATAGCGTTTATTTCGCCGTGAACGACTAAGCCGGTTGCGCGCCATTTGCTGTGCTCGCTCTGGTTGATAAGAGTACCTATCGAAGAACTTGTTGTAACGACAATTACGTTCAATTTCTCGATAGATAGTGGCTTTGTGACGCCCCAGTTGTTTAGCTATTTTTGCGGTAGTGATCCCTTGCTTTCTGAGCGCAGAAATCATATACCTTTCAATCTCAGTGAGGTGTGTGTATTTCATGTTTTTTACTTCTTGGCGGGAGCAAACTTCATGATTATCGCACCTTACTGTTTTTATGTTCAGAGGTGTCGCACTTCGTACTTGAATCCAAGTTGTTTAATATCGATAGACGTCAGTTTATTGTAAGAGCTGCCATTAAAGGACAATGTTCAAAAAATTACTTTTATGGTAAAGACTTGAAGATAGAAAAAGAATTGCAGTCTATTGAAGGTAACTTCTCAAGGGTTGTTGATAGAATTTTATCGCCAAACTATAAGCTTACTTGTAACGATGCATTATTCTTACTCCAATACTGGCTTTTACAGCAACAACGGACAGAGGCTACATCAAGGCGTAGTGTTGAAATTTCAAGTGCTTTCACTGAGGCAGCTCAAATATCGTCTCAAGAATATAGATTGGAAATGGAGGAAGCTGTTAAAGATTCTTTTGAGCGTTTTCAATTATTGAAAGAATGCTTGAATGATTTGAAAGTTTGTTTAATTAGAAACGAGAGTGGCATCAGCTTCATTACATCTGACGATCCTGCTGTAGAGGTTAATAGGTTGCACATATTAAAAACTCTCGCTTGCAAAGAAGCATCTGGTCTAGCTAGTGCTGGTCTTATTATTAGTTTGCCTCTGACACCTACTGTTCAGTTCGTTGCTTATGATTCTGATGTTTATAATCTACCATCTCAAGATGGTTGGTTGAAAACGAAAAAAGATAAAGACATAGACTTTTTTAATCAATTGCAGTTACTAAATTGCTGTGCAAATGTCTTTGTATCTGATGAACAACAAGCTACGTATGTTGATGAGCTATTTCGATTGGTACATGTAAATAGGTTAGAGTCTAAATATCGCCTTACATATGCTAACGCAGAGTTAGATAATAAAGGTAATGAGCGGTTCAGGATTGTAGATAAGAGCACTGTAAATAAGCAGGGTAAGATCCTTTTGTATCAGGAGAACTTAGTGCCAATGCCAGTTTTTTGGGCAACCTTTATCAATTGGAAAAGTAAAAGAACAGCATACACTAATGAATCTAGAGTTGGTTACATGCGGCACGATCACGCTTTGCTTAGAAACGACTTAGCGTTAAAAAGGGTAAAACTATAACCTAAGCGTAGCAGTATGGGGGATATTTAAACAATTCATAGATTAGTAATTTAGCAAACTCGCTGACTCGTCTTTGCCCCTTTCCAAGCTAGAGCACGAAAAAGAGACTAATAATTCAATATCGAATCCACATCTTAAGGTTTAGTTTAAATTCTCTACCATCAAGCCCGCTACACGTTTAAAAGTCGCTAAATCATCAGCATTAATACCCGCTTTCATTTTTTCAAACATTACAATATCCACGCCATCAAGTTTATCGATGATCTCTTGACCGATTGGGGTCACACGTAAACATTGGCTGCGCTTATCTTCCGGGTTTGGCTCTTTTACGATCAGTTCTTGTTTAATCAAACTGCTTAATAGGCGAGTAACCTGAGCCTTGTCTCTATCCAGAAAGTTTGCGATGTCGACCGCAGTGCATTGTGGTTTCTTCGCGATGATCTTCAAAACGCGCACATGCATAGGTGCGATATCCAGATCTAATTTCTCAATATGTTCGTGCACATTTCGTTTGAGTGCGTGAACCAATTTAAACAGCGTATCTAGGGATTTAGGATCAGACATAAATTTCTCCGGCAAAAACTAGTTGACAATATCAACTAGCATGATTATGGTTGATATTGTCAACTTAATTGAAGGTCAATTCAAGACCGGAGAAGCGAATGGCTGTAGAAGCAGTGATAAATGAATCAACTCTTGTTAAAAAGAAGATTCAAGAGCAAAAGAAGACGCCAATCATTCAGAAAGTCTTGGTTATGTTGGGCATGGTTAGCCTTATGGGTGGCACGATCATCGGTACAATGACGTACCTTAACTTAGGTTTCACTGAGACATTCTTTTTTGATTGGGCAACGAACTTTTTTACCGCGCTAGTGACCGTGATTCCAGTGGGTTTCACCATGATGGCGCTGTTAACTAAAGGCGCAGAGAATCTGCTACCAAATATGGCAGCAAAAGCACGAGATGCATTGGTAGGCGTGATCATGGCACTTATTATGGAATCAGGCATGGCATTTACCAGTGCATACAACAGCGTTGGTTTGGATAACCAATCAGAGTTTGTAACAGCATGGATGGACGGGGTACTAGGGGCACTTCCAGTGGCGCTAGTACTGATGATCACCGTATCGATGACAATCAAGCCAAAGGTAGAGCGCTTTCTTAAGAGTTAATGGCTTAAAAGCCAATCGTTGATTTACCAAAAGCACGACACGATACCAAAACCGATAATTTTAAGGTAACAGATATGATCCCGAAGATTCGTAAAGACAAACAATACCGCATCACAATCGAAGACGTGGGCATGGAAGAAGCAAGAACACTAGTGTTTGAATATCAAGATCGTGAAGATTTATTCAAAATCGTAGAAGGCCTAAAAAAGGGCAGTGGTTTAGAGCCTGAGAATGCGACAAAGGTAGCAGTGGCGCTTCGCTTACTTGGCCCAGTGATGATGAAGGATCGCAAGCATCCACTGTTCATCAACTTCATGCCGCACTTTAAATGTTTTATGCAAAACCTAAAAAGCACAGTTAAAAAATCAATAGAGAGTCCTCTTTAGCAAAGTAGTGAACTTAGAAATTGCCTCACTTTGGGTCAGTCGAATCTTGACTGGCTCACCTTTGCCCCAAAGTGAGCTACGGCTCGAATTGTTATTTCAGACAATTTTCTAGTTTTGAGATACAAAAAGTAATGGATGGCAAGAGGCAAGACCTGACCCCATAGCTTTTCGAAAAAGTTAAATATTTCTGACATATACCTTGTGTTCGCTCTAAATGCCCCCAAATAAAACGTAGGTATTTCAACTAGCTATTGAGGTGTAAATGAGCGTATCTGACAAGTTTTCAACTTTCTGTACCAACTTGCGTATGAGTGATGTGGTTATATCTAACATCTCATATAGGACGAAGCAAATAACTAAGCGCATTAACAGTGACTTTAGAGGTATAGACTCAGATACCAGATTGTGATGGCTAATTCACGGAAAATACTAGTTCTTTTGGTGCGCCAGTGTAATGTTCATTATTCGTAGCATGATCCTAATTTCATCTAACAGCTAGAGACTTCAATGACCTCGGGCATAGGATATTAAACAAACATCGATTGATGCGCTGCGAACGCAGTGCTGATTGCGAGCGGCTAACGCCGCAGGAGGCCAATGACTAAATAGCTGTTCCTAAATGTAGGTATACCAAGCTGATTTGCATTTAAAGGAAAGACGTTTACGGAGTTATGTTTAACCGCAATAGCACAAGGATGTTCACATACCTCGACCCCGAATCAATGAAATTTCAACATAGCGTAGGTCAAATAGAAACTCATATTTAGGCGTATTAGATGAGGGCATAGCATGCAAAGCAAGGAAACTAATAGCAACATGTATTTTCGTTCGATGGTGGCGATACAGATAAACACACCACCATCGGTGAGACATTATTCGTATAGTATATTTATTACCTTTATGTGGATACAACCAGGGCGAACTCATGAACATTATTTACTCAGCTTGAGTGCAAATCTTAAGCAAGCCCTGTGTGATATTTGAACACCGAGACCTTTTTTATCGAACCGCTGAAAAGAAAGTCACTCTATTAGATCAAATATCAAACACACGTGCGGCTACCCTGCCCTAGAACGCTGAAATGCCTATTAGAAATTTGATAAAGAGAGTCCTATCTAATAATCATAACCTATTATGGTTCTAATTGTGTGAACGTGTATTTTCCTCGGATATTTTTGTTGAAATAAGAGCCGTGAGATGTCGAATCATAAAAGCTATTCCATAAGGGCAACGGGACATTGTCATATCGGTATCCACCACCATCTCTAAATCGAATGTCCAAGATCTTGCTCACTTCAGAATACCCGATATGTGAGATCGCGGAGGAGCTGGAAGGGTGTTGGTCAAAAATTGGAAAAGGAACAAGGTTTCTCGTTATTCTACTGATGTTATCGGCAATCACGGATGCTTGACCATGAGAGTGTAAATATGACGCCATAAGACCATGTCCAGTCGCATCCAATAAATTCTCAACGGCTTTGTAATTAGCTGGCACAGCACCTAACAGTTGCCTAACTGCGTCCATGACAATGTCATTGTCATTGGTTAGGACCCCGACAAGATTCGGATTATTACTTCCAAACTCCCCCCCTACTGAGCTTGCGGGGCTAGCGATCCCCATCATGCCGAGCATAGGGTAGTCCTTTAAGTTCGCTCCATTTTCATATGTATAAGTGTTTGTCATTTCATTTACTAAGGCATTCGCATAGAAGTTGCCCTGTGAATGACCAATCAACACAGTTCTCGCACAGCTGTTCAATGCGATTCGTAACCCATTCATGGCGTATTGGAAATCCACCTCTGATTCGATTTCATGGTCTGGAAGAAAACTCATAAGATCAATTAAAAATGGGGTAATAGTACTGAATTGATCTGACGACAGCTCGTAAATAAAACCACCAAGAATGGATGTCAACACAATATACTCAGGACTGTGTCTGTCTAAATCTTGATACTTTTGTCTTGCCACTTGATAAAGCTGTTTGATGTGGCCTTCATACTGGTTATAGGCACCTTTGACCTCACCATTTTTACGAAAGTGATTGAGGTAACCGTCTTGAAAATCATCCAGAGCATCTAGGTTATTTGCGTAACCAATGGCTGTGGTGTACATGCCGTTAACGTAAAAAAGCTGCAACTTATCGATACTATTTTCGCACCAGGTATAGGCGTAAGCATTTGAGGCTACGATCAACGTGAGAGCTGTTGCCATGATTTTAGTTTTCATTTTGAGTTACCAAAGTCAAGTTATTGCATGGAGATTGAGGTGGGTTGATGAGAGACAGATCTCCTTGAAGTGTCCGATACAATCTGTCTTCTGCTTCCCTCTTTTTCATCGCCCGCTCGAACGTATTAAAATAAAACTGAGTTGGACTTTTGAAATTCGGATCTGCTTTTCTGATTTCAGTGAAACAACGTGATGCGGAGATCAAATTAACGAAGATCTGTGAGGCTTCTTCTTTTGTTACAGGAATAGATTCGTCTAACCCTAGTTTGATGAGTTTTTTCCACTCTTGGCTTGCAGAAAGAGCAACATTCAACAACTCTTCGCTGCTGTAAAGATTTCTGATGGTCACTTCATAGTCGTCTCTGACACCATTATTGTCAGTATCTAAACCTTCAACAGAATCATTATCGACGGGTTTATCTGGTGATGTATCGCCATTGAACTCGAAGTTTTTTAAGTGGCGCCAAGACGATGATGTTTCTGGATACTCGTTTTGGTTCCACCAATTAGCCATATAGTATTGGCTATCGATTTTTACCAGATCTCCACCGAGGAATGCGTTTTGAGGAGTCCACGTTTTTAGGTTGTTTTCATCAACGAAAATCCAGCCATCCCAGTTAATGTCATTCTCTAGCGGCTCCACGCCCTGTGTCCAATGAGACGAGAGATATGCTTTCCCTTTCCAAGTGACTAAGTCACCAGAGTTATAGACTTGTGTGGTATTCCATTCGTTTGATGCTTGGGTATAACCCGATAGCGTTATCGCGAAAAGAACCCCAACGGAGAAGAGAGGTTTCAACTTCATATCATTCCTTAAAAGTAAATTTCCGTTTGTTCTTGAGATTTTGTATAAGTCACTTCGTCGATAAGCTCTTCGTATCTGTTTAAGATTCGAATCGTATCGCCAGTGTTGTTGAGCGTGACACCCGATGAGATGGTATGGGTGAGTATCTGGTCTTTCTTAATGTTGATATCCATCACTTCGTGAGCGAGAGAGCGATCTTGCAAAATGATCGTTCCTTGAAAATCTGGACCTATGTTGTGAATCGTGACAGTCTCTTTCCCTGTATCGCTACCTGCAGGGTTAGGGAGCAAGGATTTGATTTTTAGTGTGGGTTTCTCGCAATCTAGACAAGAAAAATCGACGTAAATGGGAATATAATCGGAAGCTCTAGTGTCGTCATTGCCTTGAATACCTATGGGCCAGTCAAAGGCTTTCGCTTGTAGTTGTCCGCCAAGGAAATCATATAAGGAAGCGCTTAAGAGAATTTGATCGTAGAGCGCTTTGTCCATTGCAAGATCAGTATCAAAGTCCTCTAGGTTCTTTTGGCGTGAACCCGTAATAGAGGGATTAATTCTTTTTACAATGGAGTCCGTGACGTCGTTGCTTTTCAATCCATAAGAGACCGCGTCCTGCTCAATCAAAGGCTCGGTCAAGTTAACAAGAAAACTCCCTTTGTTATTTTCCAAATGAAGAGTGGATAAAAGGCCGATTTCCAAGGTATTTAAGGAGCGGTCGTCTGGTGTGTCGTTAAAATCTCCGAGCAAGGCTATGTATGGGGTAGAGCTGGTGGTGATGTAGTCTATAAGGTCTAAGGCAGCTTGAGTTCGCTGCTCATCAGTAATAGAGCGTCCGTTATAGCGAGACTTAGCATGATGATTAAGAAAGAGGATTTCCTTGTTTTTATAGGTCACATAGAGCGTTAATACCCTTCGCTCATCAATAAAATGGCTATTTGATTTTGGAAAAGCAAAATCAATATTTTCGTCTGCATTTAAGATGTTGCCTGAAGCCAATCGGAAATCTAGGCCTTTGCGAATCACAAAAGCTAAGTTCAAGTCATCTGTACTTTCATCGTCGATGATAATGTTCCATTGATCAGATGGGAAAAAGCGCTCTACAGCGTAGCGATCCCTTACCTCTTGAAGGGCAATAATGTCTGCATTGAGTTTATGAACTGTTTCTTGATAGTTGATGACCCGAACTTTGTTCATGCAGGCAGATAAAAACTTCGAGTTGTAAGTGGCTAATCGAAGGTGATCTGATGAGTAAGTGGAAAAAGAAAAAACAAGGAGTGAGAGCGCTATAAAAAATTTCAAGGAAACAATCCTATCCGATAGAATGATACTTTGAACCTTTTACATTTTTCAGATGGATTTATCTTATGATACTAAGCGCGAATGGACGGTAATCTGAAAATTACATTCCTGACAACAATATAAATTTCAGTTTACTGCGACGCGGTACAAAGTAAGTGTAACAGCCCGCTTGCACTGATCTGCTCCAGCCAGACTGGACACTCAACTAAACGAGTTTCCCATACCCAAGTTAAATCATTGATTACTAATATAACAAAGAAATGTCCAGAACTTTCGCAGTTGGCACTTCTTAACACAGAAGTGTCGAGTAGACGACACCTGTTACCAAGTGTCGTCCCTCTAAGAACCCAGCGTGCAACTTTCACCGCACTAGGCTCAAGCCTTCACAAAGGCACCTGATGGCACCCAGCAACTTATAAAGCAGCGAG
>NZ_SJFM01000056.1:0-10943 GCF_029478545.1 Vibrio sp. 1180_3 | reverse complement strand
TTGGCAATCTTCAAACTCGACGTCGCTATATTTCTCATCAGGTGAGGAAAGCTTCTCAAAAGAAACGTCGAAATATTGCTCATTATTTTTTAAATCTGTCATCGTATCCTCTGAATAGCCTAACGCCGCATTAAGTGGTGAGCGACGCTAAACACCAACGCCTCGACAAACCACTTAAAACGCAAAAACTGAATTTACACTAAAACCGCCAAGCGTTGCGAATCCGTCTTAAATGCTTTGTTAGCTACATTATGGAACGTTGTAGTTTCTGAATGCACCATATAAAATAGTTGCATAATTAATAGGGAGAAGAAAGTGGATTTTAACAAAGAAAAAGAGTACATCTGGAAAAAGCTCGCTGAGATTTCCACTGACCTCAACAGCACAAATAGTGAGTTAGAAAAACTACAAGCAGGTTTACCAGACCCTTTAAAAATAGCCGCTCAAGCATCAAAGAAAACTTCTGAGTACAGAAACCGCGCACAAAAAGCAAAGGAACAAGCTGAAAGCCATGAAGCACTAATTGCTCAACTTATTGATACCACCCAAAAGTCTGCATCAAATATCTCTGAGCTTGAAGAACATATAAAGGCTATCGACAGCGATGCAAGCGCTGCACTTGAAAATATAACCGAAAGTGACAAACAAGTTGAACACCTTACCAGTAATATCGAAATTAACCTTGAAAGGCTACAAGACCTAATATCTGAAGTAGATACGTTAAAGGAATCTACGGATACTATTTCAGAATTGAAAAATGACAGTGAAACCTCAACTGCACGCATTCGATCACTTTTATCCCAAGCCACAGATAGAAAACGTGAAATCGATATCTTGTATGATGAGATTTTTGGTTATGATGAAGAAGATCCTGAAACTGACGAAGTTAAGCATGTAGAAGGGCTCGTAGAGCAACTAAGACGAACCTACAAAGATTTAAAATCTCAGCTAGCAACTCTTGCAAAGGAAGCTCAAAACAGGCATTCAGAGCTTGATGAAAATCTAAACAAAATCCAATTAGAACATCAAGATATGTTTGATACATACATCAGTCAATGTAAAACCACATATGATGAAACCCTGAAAGAAATTCGTTCCCTATTACCTCAAGCATTAACTGCTGGATTAGCATCAGCTTACGATGAAAAAATTAAAATCGAGCAAGTGGAACAAAAAAAGTACGAGAGTACTTTTACTAATACGATATTTGCATTAATGGTTATTTCTCTAATTCCCTTTGGAGTAAATGCTTATCGCATGCTTCAAGGAGCTGATCTTGTACTCTTAATTAAAGATACTCCATATTTGTTGAGCACAATGCTACCACTATATGTCCCTGTACTGTGGCTAGCGTACTCTGCCAACAAGAATTACAAACTTTCTAAACGTTTAATTGAAGAATACACACATAAAGGCGTAATCAGTAAAACGTTCGAGGGGCTATCCAACCAGATAAATGAGTTAGATGACCAAGATATCAGTCAAGAGCTAAGGGTTAAACTCCTGTTTAACATTGTCAGTGCAAGCCATGAAAATCCAGGAAAGCTGATATCTGATTATAATAAATCAGACCACCCTCTTATGGATGCACTAGATAAGAGCTCACAACTAGCTGATGCAGTCACGAAGCTTGCCAACATTCCAGGTTTTTCCGCTATTGCCCGAAAACTAGATGACAAAGCCAATAAAATCATTGATGTCGAAGCGAAGAAAGTAGAAGCCACTTTGAATGCGGATGAGACAGAAAAACCGCCTCAAAATTCACAATAGTCATTGTAGGGGCTTGAGTTACGCGAGCCCCTGTAGCTAACGCCAAATTAAGTAGTGAGCAACGCTGCCACCTACCTAAAGCATTGTGCCGTAAACACCTAAGCCGATTCAAACCAAAAGTGCCAAGCGTTGCGAATCTGCTTAAATTTATTGTTATGCTCGTACTCAAAGAAATTGGAGAACCAAACAAGCAATAAACGCAGGCAGACCGGCAATGAAGAGAACCAAACCTGTCTGGTAGTTCATTCTATAGTGCTCTCGTTCGTCTTTTTCGAAATCATGCCCTTCTACCATTTTGTAGACTTTATCTGTTCTAGGATCATCTAACCGAGTCGTCTTACTATGGATACCACCTTCCCACATTAGCTTCGCCAAAACCCATATGACGATGACAACAAAGAAAAGAAAGTCGACCAACTGAGTAGTAGCAAAGAATGGAACAAACTGGACTAGAGCTATAACAACAAGAGCCGCTGAGAAGTTAATTAGAACCACTTTCTTGAATAAATCGAGCAAAATTATCTCCTAGAGCATAACGCCCTGTTAAGGTGTGAGCAACGCAATACCGGAGCCCCTGCATACCACCTTAAACACTAAAACCAACGCATAGCAAAAATGCCACGCGTTGCGAATCACTCTTAAACAGATTGTTAGCCATTGTCTCGCGGCAGAAAGAACCAGCCAACATTAGCATTTTCTTCATCCACAATTGGTGCCCAAAAATCCCTTGATTCTTCATTACTTTTTCGCGCCGCAAGTTTATCAAGAACTTTGGTAGAGGTTTTATCAGATTCAGAAATAACTTTATTTAGAATACTATCTTTTCCGGAATCAGAAGTTGCATAAATAAGTTTCCAATTGCTAGGTAAGTAGAAGTCACCGTGAATGGCTACATTGCCATCATTTATTGCTGATATTTCTGAAAGTTCTGAATCAACTATTAACCCATATTTAGAGTTACTATCGTACTTCTCATTATTAACTACAAATTCAATAAATTTTCGCCAACCAAATAACTCAGGATTTCCTTTGGTTTGGCCAAAGATAATACTTGCCACAGGATAAAAGACATCCTCTCCATCAGTACTACAAACCGTAATGCCTGATACGTTAGCAAAATAACCAAATAAATCTTTTCTGTTGGTGTCAATTCCCCAAACTTGATTGTAAGATTTTAGTGCATCTGAGGAAGAAACTGTAAATTCAGAAGATCTGGAAAATTCTATTTTATTAAGAATTTTGGGCTTTTTAGCCCTTTCATACTGAATCGTTGATTCAATCTTTCTTGCACTAACAACCTCTTCGCCTTGCTTAACTTTTAAGGAAAGCTTTTGATTAACCTGATCCCAATTAGTCTCAATCGTTTCACCTTCATTAATGTGAACATTAACAATCATCGTTCTTGGTTTTATTTTTGCTTTTTTATTCATATTAGACTTCATACTGTAGATCCTAGATAGATAATGGCTAACGCTGCGTTAAGTGGTGAGCAACGCGACCACAATCCTAAACCATTGCGCCTTAAACACAACACTCAACCTAGAGCTGAAACTCCCAAGCGTTGGGAATCCGTCTTAAACGCCTAGTTAGCTGCTGCACTTTCGCTAGCAAATTACGCCAAAGTGCCTAATTTGAGACACATTATTGCTTTCAAACGGCAAAGTAAAACAGACAGCTGTGAAATTAAAACCCAATCCACGAAATGCGCTTGGCAAAGAAGAAATGACCGAGAAAATCACCACACCTGGGCTCGGTAATTTGCAAAGAATTCTATCGAAAAAGCCAACGACAAAGCACACGAAATGAATTTAGGCATTCATGAATTCCGACAACAAAGAAACCGCGCCAATGAACTTAACAAACACAACATATCCCGTAAGCAGACTTCGTTAAGTTCAAACACTTCCCGAAAAGTGCCACTGGCGAGATAGTTGAAAAGCTGAGATTTGTCCGGTGTGTAGCTAGAAAACCGAAAGCCTTTCCACCCTAAATTCACAGCTTTTCTTAACCCCAGCTAACGCCCAATTAAGGGGTGAGCCACGCGACCACGACACCCAATTTGGACACCGTAAACACTAAACTAAACGCAAACCAAAAATGCCAAGCGTGGGGAATCCCTCTTAAATTGTTTGTTATATTTTTTATTTCAGTGGATTCAATACCTCAAGCAACCCTTGATGAATTGAGCTTCGATCGACGTTACCAGTTTCTTGGCAAACAAAAGCTGCGCCTTCTTCTGCCAATATTTCAATAGCTTGAGGCTTACAAACTTGCATAAAACTAAAGTGCGAAGCACCTTTGATTTCTTTGTAAGAAAGGTTGCTCAGGCTGGTATTTATATACGGAGTAATTTGTAAGTTGGGCGGGATAGTCTTGTCCAATTCAGCACCAACTATTAGAGTCTTTGCCGACAAAGTATCTAACGATTTGGGTAATATCGCAGGCACGTAGCCTGGAGCGATAGCAACTGCATTTGTTATCCGTTTATCTCTGTAATCGCCTGAGATCATAAGGCGTTCCTGTAGTGAAAGATCATTGAATGCATTGCTGTAATAATCGCATGACGTATCATTGTGCTGATTACAGTATTCCTGATACCCCTTAATATCGAATTTGGCGCCTGCTAATGCTAATGCTGTGTAACCACCCAAAGAGTAACCGATGACAGTTATATTATCTTTGTCTACATATTGAGCGTAATCACTTGATAGTATCTGATCAACAAGGAAAGAGACATCTCTAGGCTGATCCCACATTCTAAGGACACTCTCCGGCGTAGCTTGACCTGTTGTATAACTAGGATGATTTGCTGACACGACAAAAGCACCTTTCTCAGCTAACTCGCTCGCAAGCCATGATAGATTTTTCCAATTACCCGAAGTTCCGTGAACTAGGATGTACAATGGAAAATTCCTACCCTTTGGGATTGCTGATTTAGCAGCCTTAAACCCATAGAAAGCTATGTTTTCAGCGAAAATAGTTTCAGGTGTGGTCATAGTTGTTGGGTAAAATAGCTTAGCCTCAATGACCCTACCCCTTTCATTATCTTGGTAATTACCTTCGGCAATGCCTATCGTCGCCATGCTTGCCGAACTGAAGCAGCATAAAGAGACTAACATTATTCTTTTCATATTTTCCTTTATCCACTGACGTAAAACAAAAATATAACGCCCTGTTAAGGTGTGAGCAACGCAATACCGAAGCTTCCGCATAACACCTTAAACACTAAACGCAACGCATAGTAAAAATGCCACGCGTTGTGAATCACTCTTAAACAGTTTGTTAGTTTTTGTCCATTTCGATACGTGAACGAAGCTTTTTTACGTCCGCATCTAGTTGGTTAAAGAAATCTTCCATTTCTTGATATGTTTCAACAGCGAGCTTTTGATAGACTCTAGATAGCTGTTCTTGGGTAATATTTGGATCATCACCACCTCCAACACTATAACCTTCCGTCATATCTGCTTCTTTAATATACTCAGCAGCATTCATTCGAAGAAATGAAAACTTTTGTTCAAGTTCATTTGAGATATACAGCTGATTTTCGATAACCAACTTTCGCAATGAGGAGTAAATTGAGTAGTATGCATTTCCCCAATCTTCGGTTTCCTCAGTTACGAAATCTTCATTCATTTTGGTAGTATAAGCATTTTTTATTTTCAATAATTCGAGGTAAGTTGACACTCTATTCTTAAAGAAACCTTGGTACACTTCCAAGGATATTCCATTAAACTCTTCTCTATTTTTCAATTCCGCATCAGCTTTAGTTTTGAAGCTAGAAAGTGCGAATTCCGATTCGGCTTTAAGTGCTAGCAACTCAGCGTCATACTTTGCTGCAGTTTGCTTTGAGATTCGATCTAACCAAATTTTCCCTAAAAAGTGAGCAAAGCCCGCAATAACGACCGAAGCACCACCAAGTGATGCTAATACTGAACCAATCATTTCCCAATACATTCTGATATTTCCTTAAAACTAACGCCCAATTAAGGGGTGAGCAACGCTACCACCCAACCTAAAGCATTACACCGTAACCACTAAAAGTGAAGTAGAAGAAAAAATGCCAAGCGTTGGGAATCCCTCTTAAATTGTTTGTTATGCAAATTCAATAAGATAAGCTGACTTCACTCGATCAAAAACCACAATTGCAATAGTTGAGTGATTCAAGAATCAACCCAAGCAAAAGCCGTGATAAATAAGCCGCAAAAATGAAGTCTGCCTTTCAGCGACAAACTAGGCTTTTGAACCAAACTAACTCAACGAGCGAAGCCTTCAACAAATACAAAATGATCGATTAACTTGCTCTTTCCACACTTTTAGCTCACTAAATTGACCACGCACCAACGCTAAAACCAATTGAGGCAAACAAAGAAATTTGTCTGTTTTACGGTTTGAGTTAACCATGAATTTGAAGGCAACAATGCTCATTTGCCGACAGCTCAAAACGAATGGCCGGAGAAATCCCAAAAGATTGAACCCCTAAATTTATTTGAGTTGCATAACGCCAAATTAAGGTGTGAACAACGCTGACACCTTACCTAACGCATTGTGCCATAAACACTAAACCGACTTGAAGTGAGGGCGCCCAGCGTTGTGAATCACTCTTAAATTTCTTGTTAGGCAAATGTTTCGCCCGGCTCCTTAGGGTTGGAGCCATATTCATTACTTCCTTCATTTCCGTCAGTTGCTGCGAATATGATAAGCACTATCAATCCAATTAATGGGATCAGCCCAATTAAAACCCACCACCCTGTGCGACCAATATCGTGTAGCCTACGAACAGTAACAGCTATACCTGGAATTAAAACTGCCAACCCGTAAATAGTACCGATAAATACAGTACCCAAGAAGCCATCAACAAACCCCAAAATGAAAGAAAAAATGAGGTTAAATAAAAAGAACATCCAGTATTCCTTTCGTCTAGCCCTTCCACTAAAAACTGCATACTTCTTTAAAACAGCCAAATACCAATCCATTTTATTTCCTCTGTTAGTTATAAACACCGTTGTTAGAAACTTATTCGCCACCTAAGCTAATTGCAACGCTTATTGCATACGAATCGTCACCATAAATGGTTTTAACCATTGATTCTACTTCATTTCCTAGCTTGCTTACTATCACGTCATTTAACGAGTTGGCACGATAAACAACCGTAATACTAGTTAATTCACCATTATGGATATTCCAACTTATTTCTGCTTTAGCACCGAGATTATTGATACTTAGATCATTAAACTGCTTTTCTTTATTGTCCATATCTTGGAATGCTTCGAAAGGAGAGCATGCTGCAATACCAATAAGCAAAAGCGAACTTAAAGTTAATTTCAAAACTGTCATTGAAGATCCTAAGGAAATTTTGCCTAACGCTGCGTTAAGGGGTGCAGGCCCGCAATACAAAAGCTACCGCACAGCGCCGTAAACACTGAACTTAACGCAAACTAAAAATGCCACGCGGGCCAAGTCCCACTTTAATGCCTTGTTATGATTACGGTTTAAGAAAACTTACATGACAAAGAACCGCCGATTTTACGGCATTGCTCAAAACCATTACCAAGTTTTTAAGCTAACTTGACCGACAAATGCGATCAACTTAAAGCTCGTGATTTTGCCAATCCTAACCCATCCAATCAAAGCGGCTTTGCATCAGTGAACCTTCAACCGATATTTCCACAATTCTACAATGAAGCAACCCATGAACTAGGTTTGCGCGAGGCTGGCTATTGCAAAGAATTTTGGATAACTGGACTCAAATTGCTGAATATCGAGGAAGCTAAAAAGTCGGAGAAATCCCCAATCTTTTCCTCAAGATAGCTTTTTTGCCTTTGTAAACATAACGCCCGGCTAAGGAGTTGACAACGCACCGCCGAACTTAAAAAACACACCGTAAACACTGAATTTCAATTTTGCACTAAAGCCGCCACGCGTTGGCAATCCCTCTTGAGCCGTTTGTTATGAAGCAATTTCACACGCCATACTAACGAAGTTTTCATCACCACTATCTGTGATTTGGTAGCCTAAACTACTATAAAAGCCTATGGCTGATTTGTTGCTTTTAAAACTAGATAATGTAATGAGATTTCTATTTGCTTCAGCCGCTAGTTGATGGATGTGATTCATAACCTTAAAACCCAATTTTTTCTTCTGATGATCTGGAAAGATGATCAACAAGTGGATATGAAATGCTTGATCGTACGGTTTGAAGCAAATAAGACCGACTCTTTGATTTCGATAAGTTACCCAATAATACCAGCTATGCTGATATTCAGTAGTTAAGCGATGATACTGGTATTCATCATCCCACCCATAAACGGGTTCAACATGAAGTTTAAGAGCTTGCTTTGTCGCCGAAAATACATTGCAAGACTCTGATTCAGCTACTGGTTCCAGTACGATATTTTCATGTGGTTTAGTCATGATTGCCTCCTGCTTCATAACGCCCGCTTAAGGGGCTGACAACGCTACTACCAAGCTTCCGCATAACACCGTAACCACAAAAACCAACGCATAGTAAAAATGCCGCACGTTGACTGTCCCTCTTGAAGCGTTTGTTAGGCGATTTTGCAGATGAACTATCTCTGGTAGAGATAACTGGGTATGTAATCTGACTTCACATCCAGTGTATAGCCATATTTTTCATACGCATATTTAGCTGCCGTGAGGAGGTGTAGTGAAATATAACCATCCGGATCTGTTTTAAAATCCTTACCGCGTGTCCACCACTCTTTATGCATTTCTAAAGCGCGATGCATGGATAGGTTATACGCTACTTGGTCTTGCTGATGTATAGCTTGCATCACATCAAAAAAACCTAAAGTCACTCTAATTCCATGTGAGCTCACTCTCCGCTCTTGCCGAGTTTGATTTTCCCGCTGGATATGGGCAACAAAACCATCCATTAAGCCGGTAATATCACTGCTTGCTTGGAGGCCAAGCATATGCAGCACTATCTCAAGGTGATAACGAGCATTCAGGCCACTGAACTCGATTTGTTCTTTATGTAAAAGCCTCATCAGCAGATTTAAATCTTCATTGCGTCCCGTCACAATAGTAAGGTAGATCATGTCAAGCCATGCGAAAGATCTAATCTTATCTTTCCTGCCTTGTGCTGGAATTGCAAAATCTACCCCTTGGTATTGAAAGGGGATGAGCTCCCCTTTCGGTTGATTCACCTGGCGTAACCATAATATCGCGTACTGTTGAGCAGAGAAAAAATGCTCTACTACCTCAGAGTCTGCGACTGATGGCAGATAATGACCAATCGCAAATAGCGTATAAAGGTCTCGATACCCAGTTTCAAATCCAAAACAGTTTTTTTCCGCAATGCTCAATGAAAACTGGTTGGTTTCGATCAACATCTCTAAGATCGCATCATAAACACGCTGCTTACCTTCTAAATTTTTAATATGAGTCTTCAGCGCGCTTTTCATCACAGGCTCATTGGAAACAACCTTTGTTTCGTCTGCTCCAGTAATGAGCTCTGTCGCTTCATGAGAATTGGCTCGCCCAAGTAAGGATAAGATAAAACGGAATGGAGTACGCATCGATTGTAACCTTTGATTATGAGCCAAATATAAATTTAGAGATTGATAACAAAGGCACGCATTATCACCATCAATTCCTGTCGATGTCTACTATCGCCTAACGCCGCATTAAGGTGTGAGCGACGCTTGGCTATACTTGAGCGAAGCGAAACTGCCAAGCGTCGCGAATCACTCTTAAATGCTTTGTTAGGGCAATGCTATCCGATACAGCGTGTTCCCTTTTTTGCTAACCCGAGTTTCCAGCTTACCCTCCGAAACTAATTTTTGAAGAGTGCTTCGAATAAATGGATGCTCGTAGTCCGATAATGAGGAAAATCCCTGTTGCTTTGAACCCCAAACTCGAATGCGAGAAGGAGAAAAAGCCCATTCAGAATACTTTTGCAAAAATTCTAAAAGAAGTTTTCGTAAAATAGCTTCCCTTGGAGGATCGGTCAAAACTGAGAGTTCATCATTTTCTTTAATCTTGGCTTCTAGGAACTCAATGCGGTCTTCAAGATAGCTTAACTCTTCGGCATGCTCAGAAGCTTGTCCCTGAACTATATCTCTAAATTCAACCCCACCAATTTTTGAGATCCTAATACCTAATTTAGACCAAGGAACCCATACAATAATTAACGCCGAGGTGGTGAACATAAAAATCCCACTTAACCCCAACTCTTTAGGTGACGCAAAGCCTTGTGGTGCTTCCAAATACTTCCAGAAACATATTGCACAAACAACAATCAAAGAAATGCTGAATATCGAGACTAGAATCTGAAGCCATTTGGGAATATCAAACCCCGTTGAAATAGTTCCCATCTCATCTTCAGGTTTTTCAAAATTTTTCTCCTGATGACTCATTTTATTCCTCTTTTGCCCTAACGCCGCATTAAGTGGTGAGCGACGCTAAACACCAACGCCTCGACAAACCACTTAAAACACAAAAACTGAATTTACACTAAAAACACCAAGCGTTGCGAATCCGTCTTAAATGCTTTGTTATGCAAATTCAATAAGATAAACCAGAATTTACACTACATTTGATTAAGAAAACAATCAAAATATTGGTTAAGTGAATCAAGAATCAGCCAAAGCCTGAACCGTGATAAATAAGCCGCCAAAACAAAGTCCACCTTTCAACAACAAACCAAGCTTTTGAATGAGACAAACTCAACAAGCAAGACTTTCAGCAAATGCGAAATGATCGATTAACTTGCCATTTCCACACTTTGCACCCGCAAAACTGACAACGTGCCAACGCTAAAACCAATTGAGGCAAACCAAGAAACTTGCCTGTTTTACGGTTTGAGTTAACCAAGAATTTGAGGGTAAAAATGCTCATTTGCCGACAATACAAAACGAATGGCCGGAGAAATCCCAAAAGATTGAACCCCTAAATTTACCTGAGTTGCATAACGCCCAATTAAGGGGTGAACAACGCCTCCACCTAACCTAAAGCATTGTGCCATAAACACAAAACTTGAAGTAGAACCAAAAATGCCAAGCGTTGAGAATCCCTCTTAAATTGTTTGTTATGCCTGTACTACTTTTTGTGTGAAGTGCTCAAAAGCCGTAACTTTAGAATAACCCTCAGATACATATAGATTTTTTGCTGATTCGTTATCAATTGAAGTCGCAAGCTTCACAGTTAAAGCA